>JAPOLW010000829.1 GCA_029976905.1 bacterium
GGGGCTAGGGGTCGGCGTGGGGCTGGGCGCCTGGTTGTTCAGGAAGAGGTTGGTGTCGCCCTCGTAGTTTCCGATGAAGGCGTCGAGGTCGCCGTCGCCTTCGATGTCGGCGAGGTTCGGCGCGGCATACCGGCCGACGCTGGCGAGGCCGAAGGGGTTTGTGGTGGCGGCGGCGAAGGCGGGGGCGCTGGGTGTCCCGCCGTTCTCGAAGAAGACGGTGTTGCCTCCGTAGTTTCCGACGAAGGCATCGAGGTCGCCGTCGCCGTCGATATCGGCGAGGTCGGGCGTGGCGTACCGGTCGACCGCGGTAAGGCCGAAGGGGTTTGTGGTGGCGGGGGCGAACGCAGGAGCGCCTGGCGTGCCCGTGTTCCGGAAGAAGACGGAGTCGCCGGAGGCGTTCCCGACGAAGGCGTCGAGGTCGCCGTCGCTGTCGATGTCGGCCAGATTCGGCGCAGCAAGGTCGCCGACGTCGGTGAGGCCGAAGGGGTTGTCGGAAGCGGTGGCGAGGGCGGGGGCGCTGGGCGTACCGGTGTTCTCGAAGAAGACGAGGATCCCGTAGAGGTTTCCGACGAAGACGTCGAGGTCGCCGTCGCCGTCGATGTCGGCCAGGTCGGGCGCGGCGTTCCGGCCGACGTCGACGAGACCGAAAGGGTTGGTCGTGGGGGCGGCGAAGGCGGGAGTGCT
>JAPOLW010000830.1 GCA_029976905.1 bacterium
TCGCCTGGATTAAACGCCCGGCTTCGTGATCGGAGTGCTCAGTAAAGGCAGCAAAAACTTCTGCTTGACGGGCATAGATTCGCTGCTGCTGAGGCGTGAGACTATCCCATTTGGGAATACTGTCTGGCGCCTTTGCCATCTGAGTGCCTTCGGGAACAATCCCTGCCTTGATTTGATTCTTGAGATTGCGCTCTCGAAGAACATCCCAGCCCTCATCAAACTTGCCTTTGTATTTGGCAATCCACTCCTGACCCACATGATGCGGGGAGTGCGCACCCGCTGAAGAGTAATAAACAAAAAATGGCTTATCTGGCTTGATTGATTTCTGTTGGCGAACCCAGCCGATCGCCTGATCGGTCATGTCTTCTGTGAAGTGATACCGATCTTTCTTCGGAGCATCCACAACGGTGACACCATCGTGAATGGTGGGTTCCCACATATTGTCTTCCGCACCAACAAAGCCGTAGAACTTCTCAAAGCCCTGGCGCGTTGGCCAACGGGTCTGAGGGCCGGCGGCCGTGGTCTCACGGCCTGGTGTTTCATGCCACTTACCGAAGGCCGCTGTGTTGTAACCATTGAGCCTCAGAATTTCTGCAACTGGCACGGCATAGTCCGGCACCACGGTGGAATTCCCCGCATAACCAGTGGCGATCTCAGGGATCGATCCCGTATTGACCTTG
>JAPOLW010000831.1 GCA_029976905.1 bacterium
AAAAACAAAAGATTTTAATCTTAAGGGTATTGATGAAAATAAATATTCTCTCAAAAATATATTGGGGGAAGCAGGTACATTAATAATGTTTATTTGTAATCATTGCCCCTACGTCAAAGCAATTTCAAAAGAAATTGGAGAGACGGCCACAAAACTGTTGGAATATAAAATAAAAGTTGTTGCTATCATGTCTAACGATACTCTTAATTACCCTGAAGATAGTTTTGAAAATATGAAGTTATTTGCAAAAAAAAATAACTTTACATTTCCTTATTTAATTGATGAAACTCAAGAAGTTGCAAAAAAATATGATGCAGTATGTACGCCAGATTTTTTTGGTTTTAATTCAAAAGAAGAATTGCAATATCGAGGAAGGTTAAGACCTTTAAAAGATTTAAAACCGGTAATGAGTGGAAAAAATGAATTACTAGAAGCAATGATATTAATTTCTAAAACAGGTAAAGGGCCTGAGAAACAATTTCCTAGTATGGGCTGTAATATTAAATGGAAATAAAATGATTGTAATAACAACTAGAAGCTTTTTACCTGAACTTGGTGGTATGCAAATTTTAATGACTGATATTGCAAACCATTTATCAAAATATGAGGAAGTAAAAGTATATGCTGAGGATAGCAAAAACTCTGAAGAATTTGACAAAAATCAAAAATATCAAATTG
>JAPOLW010000832.1 GCA_029976905.1 bacterium
GGAAAGGACGCGCGTGCGTCGTGACGCCCGAAAGAATCGCGAGGAGGAGCCTCACGGCGGCGCTGTCGCGCGCGCTTCAGCCCAGTCGTGGAGCGTACAACGAAAAAAAATCGGAGGAGGATGAAGACCCGTTGGTTTTTTTCTCCGTCCTGGCGTTCGGCGCGCAGGTCGAGGCGCAGGCCGTGCGTCGCTTCGAGTGGGACGTCGTGAAGCGGCGTCGGCGGCGGGCCTCGCGGTTCGGCGCGCGGCGGTCAAACGAGGCGGGCCGCGCGCGGACGGCGGCGGCGGAACCCCCGACGACGGATGCCGACGCCGACGCCGACGCCGACGCCGACTTTTTCAGTCTGCGTTTTTTCCCCGAGCTCGAGGAGGACCCGGAGGCGCTCGTCGCCGAGACGGTGGACGCCGTCCTCGCCGAGGCCAGGGCTGAGCTCTCCGAAATCTCTGAGCCCGAGCCTGGGCTTCTTTCGCGGACCAGCGGACCGGCGGCAAGCTCCCCGGCGGCAAGCTCCCCGGCGGCGGCTTCTGGAGCGTCTCGTCTGGTCTCGTCGAACGAGACTTTTTCGCGCGCGGGCGAACGCGCGCGAAATGATGAGACGTACTCTCATACTCGCGACAGCCTGTTCCGCGGCGGCGACGCGCGTTTCCTTCGACACCACCCGTTCGGTTTTCTGGTCG
>JAPOLW010000833.1 GCA_029976905.1 bacterium
GAGTGGAAAGAGACGTGCGAGTGGAAATATCACGTACCTGATGAGGCCGCGGGCGCTCTCGTCCGCGTCAATCAGCCCCCGGCCTTCGGTCATCCGCGTTCGCACCCAGCCGGGATGCAGGAGTTGGCACCAGATTCCTCGATCCGCGAGGTCGATGCTCATGCTCTTGTTGACGATGTTGAGCGCGGCTTTACTCGCCCTGTACGCGTACCCTTTCCCGCTGCCGTTATCGTCCACGCTGCCAACCTTCGACGTCACGTTTCCGACGAGCGAAACGGGGTTGAGGGACCCGGGGTCGCCGATGAGCCCGCGCTTGACGAGCTGCTGGGTGACCAGCAGCGGACCGATCGTGTTTATCTTGTACACGTGCATCATCTCGTCGGCGGTCATGTCCTCGAGCTCCCACTTGCTGTATCCGTCGGTGCCGGTGGTGCCCGCGTTATTGATGACGACATCGATGGATCCGCCGTGCGCCTGGACGGGCTCCAGGGCGCCGAGGCCCTGCGCCCAACTCGCGATCGAGGTCTCGTCGGCGACGTCAAGGGCGACCACCGCGAGGCGCGACTCGCCAACCTCCTTCTGGAGCGTCGCGAGGTCATCCGCGGCGTTTGGGTCGCGACAAGACGCGACGACGGAGTTACCAGGGGACTTGGCGAGGATCTGCTTGCAAAATTCGA
>JAPOLW010000834.1 GCA_029976905.1 bacterium
GATCTTCTCCACGGACGACGCGAAGAAGGTGCTCGACTTCGCCAACGCGAAGTCGATCGGGCGGATCGCCATGTGGTCGCTTAACCGTGACTCGCAGTGCCCGTCGCCGACGACGGTGACCGGCAACTACTGCAGCGGCGTCACCCAGCAGGCCTTCGAGTTCTCGAAGATCTGGGGCGCGTACACGGGCGGCACCAACCCGGTGCCGGCTCCGACACCCAACCCGACGCCGACGCCGACGCCGACTCCCACGCCGACCCCGACTCCCACGCCGGCACCGGCACCGGGCTCGGTATCGGTCAAGCTCGAGCTCGACTCGAGCTGGGGCACCGGCTGGTGCGGGAAGCTGAAGGTGACTAACGGCGGCTCGACCGAGGTGAGCGTTCAGAAGTTCGGCTTCACGCTCCCCACCGGCGCCTCCGTCACGAGCTCGTGGAACGGGACGCTGAGCGGCACCGGCAGCGCGCGTGAGATCACGGCTCCGTCCTGGGCCAAGGCCCCGGCCGGCGGCAGCTACGTCGACACCGGGCTCTGCGTGAGCAGCACGACGGCATCGCTCACCGACCTTTCGGTCACGACGAGCGCGGGCTCGACCACGCCGAACCCGGCGCCGACCCCGACGCCGACGCCTACCCCGACGCCTACACCGACGCCGACGCCTACCCCGACGCCGA
>JAPOLW010000835.1 GCA_029976905.1 bacterium
GGGGTACCCCGCGAACGCCGTGCTGAGCTGGGCCACGTCGCCGGCGAGCCCGGCGGGGGAAACCAAGAAGTGGCTCCTGGAGAAGGGCGAGGTGGCCACCTGGCGGGTCACGCCCGCCACCGCGTACCGAGCGCTCGTGGACCGCGCCGCGCGCGAGCCGCTCCTCGCGGTGCATGACGCCGTGGCGACGCGCATCGAGCGCGCCAAAGCAACGCTCTCGGACGCGGAGAAGAACCTGCGGAGCGCGGAGGAGGAGTGCGCGAAGTTCGGGGTGGACGTCCCGGAGGAAATCGCCGAGCGCGCGAAAACGGCGCGGCGCGAATGCGGAACCGACCTAAACGACGCGACGGAGAAGAAGGCGCGCGCGTCGAACGAAGCCGGCGCGGCGCGCGACGCGCGCGCGTCGCGAGGAGCGGAGCGAACGCGCCGCCGGGTCCCGGTCCGTTTCCGGCGGTAAGAAGGAGAAGGGCCGTCCGGACGCGGTGTCTAGAGGAGACCCTAGAGGTTCTTCCGACGTCGAGTTGAAACCCGAGACGGTGACGCTGACGGACTGCGCGGACGGGAGCGAGACGAAGATGCCCGTGGAGGCGTTTTTCGAGTGCCTCTCCTCGGCGGCGGCGTTTGACGCCTCCGTGCGGAGCGGGAGAAACGCGGGTCTTTAGATCGGAAGAGC
>JAPOLW010000836.1 GCA_029976905.1 bacterium
GAGCTCAGGCCGTACTTCGCTTTGCCCAACGTCCTCGACGGGCTCTTCAAGCTCGCCAAGAAGCTCTACGACGTGGACATCGTCGCCGCCGACGGCAAGGTTCCGGTGTGGGACGAGTCCGTCCGCTTCTTCGAGGTGAGGAAGAACGGCAAGCCCAAGGCGTACTTCTACCTCGACCCGTACTCGAGGCCCGCGGAGAAACGGGGTGGCGCCTGGATGGACGAAGTCTGCAGCCAGTCGAGGCTGTTTGCCGAGGGCGACGACGACGTGCGTCTCCCGGTCGCGCACTTGGTCTGCAACCAGACGCCGCCTGTCGGGGACGCACCGTCCTTGATGACCTTCAGGGAGGTCGAGACGCTCTTCCACGAGTTCGGTCATGGAAGTCAGCACATGCTTACCACGCAGTCCGAAGGCCTCGTGGCGGGGATCCGCGGGGTCGAGTGGGACGCGGTCGAGCTCCCGTCCCAGTTCATGGAGAACTTCTGCTACGATAGGGCCACGCTGGATCAGTTCGGCATCCACTACAAGACGGGCGAGAAGATCCCCGAGGACCTGTACCAGAAGCTCCTGGCCGCCAGGACGTATCGCTCTGGTTCGATGACCCTGCGCCAAATCCACTTCGCTTGCACGGACCTAGAGCTCCACGCGAGGTTCACGCCAGGACAGGGTGAG
>JAPOLW010000837.1 GCA_029976905.1 bacterium
CCCTCCTCGCGCTGAACCCAACGAGACTCGCCCACAGCCGCTGCACCATCATCACCTCCTCGCGCAGGTGAATGTGCGGCGGGCCCCTCCTCTCGCCGCCCTTTGCCAACCCCGCCGCCGCCGCCGCCGCCGCCGTGCCGCCCTTGCCGCTCGGGTGGCGAGCCTCGCCGCTCGCGAGCGCGGCGAGCCGGGACGCCGAAGAATTGGCTTCGGAGACGGACGCGCCGTCGGCGGAACGGTTCGACGAGCTCGAGCTCGTGGCGGACGGGATCAAGTACGCCGCCGTGGGCATCGACGACCCGGACGCGATCACGACGCGCGACGACGCCACGGGCGAGCTGAGCGTCGCGCTCGCCGACGAGGCGCTGGGCGGCGCGCTGGACGCCGACGCCGACGCCGACGCCGACGCCGACGCGAATGCGCGAAAACAAACGCGCGACGAAAACAAAAACAAGCGGACGCTCGAGCGGCCCGGCACGGCGCGCGCGCTGGCGCGCGCCCACTCCCTGGGCGCGTCTATCCGCGGCTCGGCGGCGGACGCGCGGGGAGGTGGCGGAGACTCGCGGCCCTTCACGGCGGGGGGGATCTCGCGCCCGAGCACGGCGGCGTCGCTCGGGTCCTGGGGCTCCTCCTCGTCACTCGCGGCGTCCCTCGGCGGTTCCGGCGCCGCC
>JAPOLW010000083.1 GCA_029976905.1 bacterium
CCGTGTCCCGGGTGGCGTGGACGAGAAAGTAATGGAAGTGGTCACCCCACCAATCCGAGTAGAGGATGGCGAGCGGTTCCCTGGAGAAGGCGGGACGACCGGGCTGTTGGATGATCCGTGGCCAGCCCAGTCCGAGCGTCGCGGAGCCGAGCATTTGCGATGGCGCGCAGTCCAGGCAGAGCTTCTGATTGAACGCAGGCTTCGGTTTTTGGCTCGTGGGCGCGTAGAACCAACCGCCGCCGAGCAAGCAGAGTGCGAGGCCGAGCGCCGCGGTGCCGGCGAGTGGGCTGGCCCGGTCCCGATGCCAGAGCGCTGTCAGGACGAGGAATCCCGCAGAGGCTCCGATGACGACGAGACCCCATTGGCGCGCCAGAGCGAGGAGTGCCCAGACGGTGCCGAGTCCGAGAGCCAGGGAAAGCGAAAACCGCTTGCGATCGAGTACCTCGAAGACCAGCAGCGTCAACCCGACGGTGAGGAACGTCAGGTAGGGTTCGCCCCGCAGCATGGCGAAGGTGCGGTAGTAGGCCGCGGGCATGCCGAGGAGCAGCAGCGCGGCGACACAGAGCCATCCGTTTCCGGGTCGCAGACGGCGACAGAGAGCGAGCAGTCCCAGGCAGAGTCCGACCGAGAGCACGGCCTGTAGGAGGAGCGCGGCGCGTGTCGCGGACTCGGCGTCGATCCCCGTGAGGGCAACGAGGGCGGCCGGCAGAACGTAGGGAAGCGGCGGCGCGTAGGATTGTCTGGTCTCCTTGGGTCCGGGCAATCGACCCTCGGCGAGGACTTCGACGTATCGCAGATGGTGGCGCGAATCGTAGCCGATGCGCGTGTCGTGCCGTACCGCGTTCCAGGCGACGGCACCATTGATGAGAAGGAGCAGGAGGAGGACGACCCGTCGAATTGCGGTCGTCGGACCCAGGAGAGGAGGAAGCCGGGCTGGGGTCGCCGTAGCATCCATCGGCACCCCACTAGCATTCTGGCAAGGGCACCGACAGGGACGCGCGTTCCTGGTCGCGGATCCTGACAAGCCGCTTGCGACCCGTTAAGAGGGAAGGGCAGGCAGTTGGAGTGCGGCCAGCCGGGGTGGAACGAGCGTGAGTGGAGATGGACAGCGAGAAGGCTCGGGAGGCGCCTACCGGGCCCTGCGGCATTTCTTTCGGCATCGGGTGCGGCCGATGTTCTCCAAGCGGCTTTCCCGCCTCGCTGCTCTCGTCGTGCCACACCTCTACATGGCCTACATGCGCCTGGTCTGGCTCACGAGCCGCATCGAAGGACGCGATTTCGTCGAACTCAACGCATGGGCCCGCAAGCACAAGGGGGTCATCTGCCTTCTCTGGCACGAGGAGGTCTTCACGGTCGCCTACGGGTATTACTGGCTCGGCATCCGCATCCATACGCTGGCCAGCCTGGGCGAGGCGGGGGAGGTGATCACGCGGATGCTCAAGCTCTGCAAGGCCGTGGTCTTCCGCGGTGGCAGCAGCTCGGGCACGGCTCGCAAACGCGAGGGGGTTCTCGATGACCTCATCCATCACATGCAGACGAACGAGCCGGTCACGCTTGGGATCACGGTCGATGGCTCCAAAGGTCCGCCCTATCGCATGAAGATGGGTGGCGTGGTGGTGGCGCGCGATTCCGACCGGCCGATCGCGCTCGTGCGCACATGGTACAAGCGGTGCATCCGATTGAAGACCTGGGATCGCATGGCGGTGCCGCTGCCCTTCAACCGGATTCGCTACTATCTGCGCGGTCCCTACTTCGTGCCCGAGAGCGCGCAGACCCAGGAGGGTCTCGAGGCCTTCCGGCTCGAATTGGAGAACGCCCTCATCGATCTGGCCGGCGAGAGCTACGACGAGATGGGTCATCCGCGACCGCAGAATCTCGTGCGCCGGCCGGCGGAGGACACGAGCGAAGAGCCTACGGTCCGCTCTGCCTGACGCGCGCGCCCGCGTTCAGCCGATTTCTGCCATCTGCCCCGGGCGCGCCCGCTCGTCGGACGTCCCCTCGGTCCGGATCGGGACGCCGTTGACCAGAACGTGGCGGACGCCCTCGGGGGTGTCCGCGGTCAGTCGATCGGCATCGGCCGGGAAGTCCCTGACGCGCCGGATGGCGCCGGGCGCCACCGTGGCGGGGTCGAAGACGCAAACGTCGGCGAAGGCTCCGGGTCTGAGGACGCCGCGGTCGACGAAGCCGAAGATCGCTGCGGGCTCGCCGGTGAGCTTGTGGACCGCGGTCTCCAGAGGGATCACGCCGCGGTCCCGGACCCACGTGCCGAGGAGGTCCGTCGGCAGGGGGGCATCGCAGAGCATGCCCACGTGTGCGCCGGCGTCGGAGAGGCCCATCGCCATCTGCTCTTGTTGCAGAAGGTGGGTGACGCCTTCCTCGTCGTCGTTGGACTGGACGTAGCGGAAACGGGTGCGCAGGTCCTCGGCCAACGAGAGTTCGACCATGAGCTCGAAGGGCTCGACGCCGCGCTCGCGCGCGACGTCGACGAGGGCGCGGTCGGTCAATTGCGGATGCACGTCGCTCTCGGCGATCTCGAAATTCTCCCATCGGGTGGGCAGAGGGGTGTGCGCGAGTTCCTCGATGGCGCGCGCGCGCCACGCCGGGTCGCGGTAGCGTTGCTCGCGTACCGCCGGGGCCTCGGCGCGAAGTTCGGCGAAGCAGGTCGCCATGTCGAACGGGAACGGGTCGACGAGCTGCATCTGCATCGTGATCTTGCGACACGAGATCTGCGGCCAGACGCCCGTCCCCCGGGCGAGCTCCTGGCGGTGGCGCTCCGAGCCCGCCTGCCAGAAGCCCGGAATCGCCAGAAGAGCCGTGTAGGTCACGGGCACGCCGATGCGACGCTGGAAATCGTAGATCTCGTCGAACGCAAAACCCTGGCCGATGGTGGCTTCGATGACGCCGCGTTTGCGCCGGCCGAGCTCGGCGGCCATCGCCTCGAACTCGCCCAACTCCGCGAGCCGGCTCGGCACGGGCTTGCCGTTCATGCCCAGATGGGTCGGCGCGAAACTTGTTGCGAGGCCGGCGGCTCCGTGGTCCATGGCTTCGCCGACCGAACGCGCCATCGCCCGGATCTCGTCCTCGGTGGCGACGCGCTCGTAGGCGTCGTCCCCCATGTGGTAGAGGCGCAGCGCGGTATGGCCGACGTAGGCCGCGAAGTTCAGCGCCGTGCCCCGCCGCGCGACCGAGGCGAGGTATTCGGGGAAGGTTTCGAAATCCCACGGGACACCGGCGGCGAGCGTTGCCGGATTCATGTCCTCGACGTTCTCGAGCGTGAGGGCGATGGTCTCGCGATGCTCGGGACGGGTCGGTGCGATCGAGAAGCCGCAGTTTCCCGCCACCACCGTCGTGACGCCGTGGTAACACGAGGGGGTCAGAGCCGGATCCCAGAAGACCTGGGCGTCGTAGTGCGTATGGATGTCGATGAAGCCCGGCGCGACGACGCAGCCCGATGCGTCGAGTTCGTGCTCGGCCCTCAGTCCCTCGCCGATCTCGGCCACGCGGCCGTCGCGGACGAGAACATCCGCACGCCGGCCCGCGGCACCGGTTCCGTCGACCAGGGTCCCTCCACGGATTGCAATGTCTTCCATGGCGCCACCCATAGCAGGTTGGGGAGGGTAGGGGAGAGGCGGCTCGGGAGCCCCCGGAGGGGGGCGCCCGAGGCCCCAGGGTTCGCCCGGTGGTCGGCCGCGGCAGCCGGGGTGCGATTGCCACGCGTCGCCGGCTTGGGCTATCGAGTCGGGGTCGAGATGGTGGAGTCCGGGCAGAAATCGAAGGGCGGGCCGACGGGAATCGTGGCTCCGGTCCGCACCCACCAGCGCTGCGCCGAGGTCGCGTGGTTTAGCGCTTTGTGCAGCGACGACTACGAATTTCTCGGCGTTCCCGACGGCGCCCTGCGGAGTTCCTTCGACCACTGTCGGGACATCGTTCTGGATGCGGATCGACTGGGTTTCGACAATATCCTGCTGCCGAGTTCCTATCAGGTGGGTCAGGACCCGCTGACCTTCGCCGGCGGGGTGGCGCCGATGCTGCGGCAGATGTCGCTGCTCGTGGCGTTGCGGTGTGGCGAGGTCCACCCGCCCATGCTGGCCCGGGCCGTCTCGACGCTCGACCACATGCTCCAGGGCCGTCTGACGATCAACATCATCTCGTCCGACCTGCCCGGTACGACCCTGGACTCGCCCGCGCGCTACCGGCGCTCGGCCGAGGTGATCGAGATCCTGCGTCAATCGTGGAGCCAGCCGCACGTTTCCTTCCACGGCGAGTTCTACGACGTCGAATTGCCGACCGATCCGGTCCGGCCCTACCAACAGAACGGCGGGCCGCTTCTGTACTTCGGCGGCTACTCCGAGGATGCGCGCCGGCTCTGCGCGGAGTCCTGCGACGTCTACCTCATGTGGCCCGATACCGAAGAGGGTCTGGCGGCGACGATGAGGGATCTTTCGGCGCGTGCCGCTGCCGTCGGCCGGGTGATCGACTTCGGGCTGCGGATCCACGTCGTCGTGCGGGAGACCGAGGGCGAAGCGCGCGTGGCGGCAGAGCGCCTGCTCTCCCGTCTCGACGGGGACCGGGGCCAGGAGATCAAGGATCGCGCCCAGGACTCCCGGTCTGCCGGTGTCCGCCGACAGGACGAATTGCGCGCGCAAAGCGCAGACGACTACATCGAGGCGCACGTCTGGAGCGGCATCGGCCGCGCCCGGTCCGGCTGCGGAAGCGCCCTGGTCGGCGATCCCGATCAGATCGTGGCCAAGCTCGAACGCTACATGGACATGGGGATCCGCGCGTTCATCCTTTCGGGGTATCCGCATCGCGACGAATGCGAACGATTCGCGCGTGACGTTCTGCCACGTCTCGAACGTCGCCGGCTGGCGGAGGTGCAGGGGCGCCTGCCCGACCAGACCCCGGTCACGCCGCTCACGACGGAAGAGCGCCGGTGAGCTCCGTCCGCTTCGGCATCGTGGGCTTCGGCATGATGGGCCTGGAGCACCTCCAGAACCTCGCCGTGGTCGACGGCGCCGAGCTCGTTGCGGTCGCCGACCCCGATGCACGCCAGCGCGACCTGGCCCGGGCGAAGGGTGTCGCCGAGAACGGCCTCTACGACGACCACCGGGCCATGCTCGAGCAGGCGGGTGTGGATGCCGTGGTCATTGCCTCTCCCAACCATACCCACATCGACGTCCTGCGCGATTGTCTGGGGACCGACAAGCATCTTCTGATCGAGAAGCCTCTGTGCACGACGATGGAGGATTGTCGCGAAGTCGAGCACCTGGCCGCGGATCACCGGGGCGTGCTCTGGGTGGGCATGGAGTACCGCTACATGCCGCCGGTCGCTCGCCTGATCGACGAGATTCGCGGTGGCACGGTCGGCCGCCTGCGGATGCTGGCGATCCGTGAACACCGCTTTCCCTTCCTGCCCAAGGTCGGTGACTGGAACCGCTTCGCGCGCAATACCGGCGGTACGCTCGTCGAGAAGTGTTGTCACTTCTTCGACCTGATGAACTTCATCACGGGCGCCGAACCGGTGCGCGTCTACGCCTCGGGGGGGCAGGACGTGAACCACCTCGACGAGCTCTACGACGGCGAGACGCCGGACATCCTCGACAACGCCTACGTGATCGTGGACTACGACGACGGAACGCGCGCCCTGCTCGATCTGTGCATGTTCGCCGAGGCATCACGGAACCAGGAAGAGATCAGTGCCACCGGCGATGCGGGCAAGGTCGAATGCTTCATCCCGTCCTCGAAACTGGTCGTCGGGCGGCGCTCCATGTACACCGTGGAGTCGCTCGAGACCCGGGACGTCGAGGTCGACCCCACGGCGCTGGCGGCCGGCTACCACCACGGCTCGACCTACTACCAGCACGTCGCCTTCCTCGAGGCGATCCGCAACGGTACGCCGCCCGAGGTCGACCTGCGCGATGGGCGGCGCGCGGTCGCGGTTGGAGTCGCCGCCGAGCGATCGATCATCGAGGGGCGCGCGTTCGATCCGCGCGCACTCTGACCAGGAAGAGTCGCGGCCCCTGCGTCCGGGGAGCGAGCCGGCCTCGGGGCCTTTGCGACGCCTTCGGGCTCAGGGCATCGATTGGCCGCCGTTCACGTGCAGGTACTGGCCGGTGATCATGCGGGCGCGATCGGAGCAGAAGAAGACGATCGCCTCGGCGACGTCGCCGTCCTCGGGGATTTCGCCCAGCGGCATCTGACTTGCGATCTCGTCGATGAGAACGGTTTCGTCGACGCCCCGCGCGCGGGCCTGCCCGGCGACGAAGGCCTCGACCGGCGGGCCCCACATCCACGTGGGCACCACCGTGTTGACGCGGATCTTGTCGGGGCCGAGCTCGCGGGCCATGTAGTACATCGCCGAGCGCAGGGCGCCCTTGGAGGCGGCGTAGGCGACCTGGGCGGTGGTGGGCAAACTGGCGGCGAGCGAGCCCACCAGGACGATGGATCCACCTCCATTGCGTCGCATGTGCGGGAGAGCGGCGCGCGCGGCGCGTACCGTTCCGGCCACGTTCACGCGGTAGGCGCGCTCCCAGTCGTCGAGGGCGGAGTCCTCGAACGTTCCGTGCAGGGAGGCGAGGGCGGCGACCTGTACGAGCGCATCGAGCCGGCCGAAGCGGGCTTCGGCAAGATCGGCGAGCGCGCTCACCTGCTCCTGGTTGCCGAGGTCGGTGGGCTGCCAGGCGACCCGTGCGCCGCTGGGATCGATGGATTTCGCGACCGCCTCGAGCTGCGCTTCGGTCCGTGCCGCGAGCACGACGTTGGCGCCATCGCGCGCGGCTTTCTCGGCGACTTCGCGGCCGAGGCCGCCTCCGACGCCCATGACGACGACCGTCTTCCCCTCGAGGATCATGGCGGCGTCTTAGCGTGTCGGCCGCGATTCGGCATCCCTTCTCCTCTCCGGGACGTCGGACGAGGCAGTGGACGAGGGCAAGATGGCAGAAGGCGCCCGAATGGCGACGTGGCGCGGGCGACGCGACCGAAAGAGGCTTGACCGCGGGTGTTTCAATCGAAAGACTCTATAGTTATTCGCATCGGAAGGACTCGAGGAGTGGGCGACGAGAATACGATTTTGGACGAAAACGGGGTGCGCCACGTCCTGCGACGAACGGGTTTCGGCGCCCCACCCAAGGAGCTGGCGAAGGTGTTGCGCAAGGCGGGCAAAACGCCGACGCGCGGTTCGGTCGCCGACGTCCTACTGAATTTCAAAGCGAGGGCTTTCCGGCCGCGCGGAGATTACCTCTACCGCGCTCACAACAAGTGGGTCGCAAAGATGCAGAAGCCGAAGTCGGCCCTGCAGTCGAAGCTGGCCGTCTTCTGGCATGGTTACTTCGCGACGCAGTCGTCGGTGGTCGGTGAGTTGCGTTTCCTATCGACCCAGATCGGGCTTCTGCACGAGTACGCCCGCGGAAACTTCAAGGATTTCGTCAAGGCGATCAATCGCGATCCCGCGATGATGCTCATGCTCGACACGCCGCGCAACAAGAAGCACGCGCTCAACGAGAACTACGCCCGGGAGCTGCAGGAGATCTTCACCCTGGGCGTCAAGGATCTCCACGGGCAGCCCAACTACACGCAAAGCGACGTCGTCAACATCGCACGATGCTTCACGGGTTGGACCTACGACTGGAAGAGGGGCACGCCGGAATTCGACGACTGGCAGCACGATTACGAGGCGGATTTTCCCGACCGTGGACCCAAGCTCCTCTTCCAATCCACGGGCGGCTTCGGGTCCGCAGGGCGGAATCCCGCGGAGCAGGGGGAAGGGGAAGACGAGATCGACCACGTGACCGACATCCTTTTCGAGCACACCGACTCCCAGGGGCACAATACGGTGGCGCGTCAGCTGACCCAACGCCTGATGAGCTTTTTCTGTCACGACGCTTTCGAGGCTCCCGGAGCCGCGGAGATCGCGGTCATCGACGAGGTCATTGCCACGTCGGGATTCGTCGGGGCCTGGGACCTCACCCGACTTCTCCGAGCCCTCTTCACGCACGACTGCTTCTTCGAGACGTCGAGTGCCGCGCCCTACGGGACGACCACGAGGAAGGCCGTCAAATCGCCGATCGACTTCTTCCTTACGACCTTGCGGCTGACCGGCGTGAAGTTGCGCACGGCGGACGCGAGGGTCTTCGGCGGCAGCTACGACAGCGCCTATGGGCATCTCTCCCAGATGGGCCAGGTCCTTATGGAGCCGCCGAGCGTGTTTGGCTGGGACGGGGGCACGTCCTGGCTGAGCAGCTCCGCGCTCATGGCGCGGTTCCGGTTCGCGCGCGACCTCACGGCCTCTCGCGAAGGTGGAGGGTTTCGACCCGAGAAGCTGGTGGATTTCGGTTTGAGCGATCCCGAGGAGATTCTCGATGCGGTTCTCGATGTTCTGGGGATTCCAGACCAGGTGACCGAGGCGGAGAGGCAGATCTACATCGGGTACCTCACCGACGATGGCGCCTCTCCGGTGCTCGATCTGCACGAGGACGACACCAAAGTGCGGGGCCTTACTTGTCTCATCATCCAGTCTCCCGCGTTCCAGCATCACTGAAAGGGACGACATGAAACTCTCGCGCAGGCGATTCCTTCAGTCCGCCGCTGCCGGGGCGATGCTCGGCCCGACGGTCTTCAACCACGCGCTGGTGGCTCGCTCGCTGGCGGCGATCGGCAACCGGTACCTGGTCGTCGTCTGCCTCGACGGCGGCAACGACGGCGTGAATACGGTCACGCCGATCACCGACGGCTCTGCAGGTCTCCGGCAGGCGTACGACGCGCAGCGCTTCGATGGCAACGGCGGACTCAACCTCCCGGTCGGCTCGCTTCTGCCGATCGGGGCGGATCCGAACTCCGGGGCGGAACTCGGGTTCCACCCCGCGCTGAAGGCGCTCCACAATCTATACGACCAAAAGGGGTCCGTGGCCGTCGTGCAGGGGGTGGGCTACCCCGACTACGATCTTTCCCACGAGGTCTCCATGGGCATCTGGGAGTCGGGCAACCCCAGTGGCGCAGGGCTCTCGGGCGGATGGATCGGGCGCCATCTGGAGCAGGGATACGGGCCATCGGACATACCGGCCGTCGGCGTCGAATGGAGCCTTCCGGGCGATCTGCGCCAGAGTGTCACCAGCGTCCTGACGATCAAGAGGCTTCAATGGTTCGGCTTTCCCTACGATTGGGAAGAGTGGCAGGACGTGGCGGCAAAGCGGACGGCTTTCGAGGGTCTCTACGCCCAGGCGGCTGGCACGGGCCTGGCGTCCTTCGATTTCGCGGGGACGACCGGCGCGGCCACTCTCGTGGCGAGCGAAGCCTACCCGGCTCTGCACGACGACTACGAAGCCGACCGCAGCGAGATGAGCGCGCGCTACGGCGCGATCGACCGCGACCTGGCCGACGACTTCCGCGAGGTCGCCAAGATGATCCACGGCGTCGAGCGGGGTGTGCCCAACGTGGGGGCACGCTACTTCCGCCTGAGCCAGGGAGGGTACGACACGCACGCCCAACAGGGCGGTCAGGATGTCGAGGGTCGCCACGGGTACCTCCTCAAGGAGCTCGCCGACTCGCTCGAGGCCTTCTACGAGGACCTCGAAGACATGGGCGCCGCGAGCCGTGTCTTGACCGTGGTCTTCAGCGAGTTCAGCCGCCGGATCCTACAAAACGGAAACGGCAGCGATCATGGATCCCAGGGCCCGATGTTGCTCATCGGTGGGGCGGTCAAGGGCGGAATCTACGGCAATCATCCGAACATCGACCCGGCCGCCTTGAACCCGGACGGCAACACGCCCTACTCGCAAGACCCCGCCGACTCGTTCCGCTCGGTCGATTTGCGCGACGTCTACGGATCCACTCTCAAGCAGTGGGCGGGGATGGCGCATGGCGACATCCTCTCTCACGTTCTGGCGCTCGACAGCGGTCCCTCCGGGGAATACTGGACCACCGAGAACTTCGATCTGGATCTCTTCGTGCCCTGAGCGCCGGCTGAAAAGGTATATTCGAGCGTAAACTTGCACTGAAGTGTATCTTCGGGCAGGATCGCGGCCGTGGGTGGATCCCCGATGTCAGCCTGCGCCGAACCGGAACCGGTGACGCGCCGCGAGCGGCGCAAACGTGAGCTTCGCGGCCGGATGGTCGAGGCGGCGGCCGGGCTCTTCGAGGAGCAGGGCTTCCAGGCGACCACCGTCGCGGAGATCTGCGCGCGCGCCGACGTGGCAACCAAGACCTTCTTCAACCACTTTCCGAGCAAGCAGGATCTGGTGCGGGAATTGGCCCACCAGTCGGTTGGTGAGCTGGTCGACGACATCGAGTCGCTGCGCGGGGAGTCTGCCCCGACCCCGACGCGTGAGCGGCTCACCCACTTTTTCGATCGGATCGCCGTCGGGGTCACCGAGGTCGGGCCGCGGCACCGCGAACTCTTGACCGAGATCATCCACGCCGCGAGCAGTGGCGGCGAGAAGAACGTGCGCACCCGACAACTCCGCGACGCGATGAGCGCCATCGTACGCGACGGCGTCGCGGCCGGCGATGTCACCCGCAAGCACAGCCCCGAGACCCTCAGTGAGCTGATTCTTGGGGCGTTCTACGCCCTCGTGTTCAACTGGGCGAATCTCGACGATTACCCGGTGCGCGAGCAGGCCCACGCCATGGCGCGCCTGCTTGGTGACACGCTCGCACCGGGATCGCAGGAGGATTGACCGATGGCGTTTCGCGACGACGAGCACGTGGTCCTGCCCGTCCCCAACGGC
>JAPOLW010000838.1 GCA_029976905.1 bacterium
GAAGGCGAAGCGTCTGAAAGCCGCCGCTTCGGTGGACCGGCGTCCTCTGCGCGGTGACGTGGACAAGACGGTGTACGTTCGCAACTTGAACTTCCGCGCGGACGAGGGCGCGATCGGCGAGTTTTTCGGCCAGTGCGGCGCTCTGGTGGACCTGCGGCTCGGGCGGGACGACCAGGGTCGGAGCCGCGGGTTTTGCCACGTCTCGTTCGAGACGGCGGAGGCGGCGGCGAAGGCGTGTCCGGCCAAAACGAAAACGTCGCCGCCGGTGAAGCCGCGAGACCCGGCCGGTTCGCCGCCGCCGCGGAGGTCTCGCCCGGCGGTCGCGAGCCGCCCGCGCGCGGCGTCGGCGTCGGCGTCGGCGTCGGCGTTTCCGGCGTTTCCAGCTTTCGAGGTGCGGGCGAGCTCGCCGCGCACCGCACGACGAGGAATCCCTTGGACTCGCCCGCGTGTTCGGCGGCGGCGCTCGGTCCGTCCGGGAACAGAGGCACGACCAGGTTTTCGCTCCAGGCGCCGTTGCTCGGGAGCGAGTGCAAAGGCACGACCCCCGTGCTTATGTGCGCGTTGCGCAAGTTGTCCTCGTCAAAGACGCGCAGCTGCACCTCCGAGGCGCCGGGCCGTCGCGTGAGCGTGAAGGTCTCGCCGGCGCCGGCGCCCCACACCGGGTCCAGCG
>JAPOLW010000839.1 GCA_029976905.1 bacterium
CGCCGCGATGATGTCTGCGGAGACGATGATCTGGTCTGCCGGCAGGCTCTGAAAGGCGTGTGGCAATCGGTGCAAGCATCGGCCGAACGTTGGTATGACCGATCGGCAGATTGCCGCTTCACGACCTTCCCTGCGTGGGAATACAGCCGCTCACCCCAATCCACCAAGATCCACCGCAATATCATCCTGCGCAACGAGATCGTGCCCGAGCTTCCTATCTCCGCTTTGGAAACACCCGTGGAAATGGACATGCGGCATCAATTACTCGAGCAATGTAATGATACGGACTCTGGGTGCGAGGCCATCGCCATCCCCCACAACCCCAACCTGTCCAATGGCCAGTTGTTTCGCGCCGAATACGCCGAACTGCCGCTGGCGCGACAGCGTGAGGAAGCAGCCCTCCGCGCAAGACTCGAACCCGTGGTCGAGATGATGCAAATCAAGGGCGAAAGCGAATGCCGCAACGGTCTCTACGGCGTCCTGGGTGGGCCGGACGAGCTCTGTGGTTTCGAGAAGATTCGAGATCTCGGGGGCCAGGAATTTGTCGACTGCGAAGAAGGGGCAGGTTGGGGCGCTCAGGCGGGGAAGGGATGCTCTTCGCGCACCGACTTCGTTCGCTACGCATTGCTCGAAGGCATCTCGGAAGGTCAGCGTATCGGGG
>JAPOLW010000840.1 GCA_029976905.1 bacterium
CGCGAGGGCGACCGCGTGTGCACCGCCCGCCTCGACGGCCGCGACGGCCGCATCCGCCGCATGGCCGAGCGCCTCCATGTCCCACGCATCGGGCAGGACGAGGGAGGAGGCGAAGGAGGCGATCAAGGTCTGCAAGGCCGCCGGGATAAAGCCCGTGATGATCACCGGCGACCACGGCGTGACGGCCGCCGCCATCGCCGGCCAGCTGGGGCTGGGCGAGGGCGAGGGCGCGCGCGCCGTCACCGGCCCGGAGATCGAGGCCCTGGACGATGAGGCCTTGCGCGGGCTCGTGCGCGAGGCGCGGGTGTTCGCCCGCGCCAGCCCCGAGCACAAGCTGCGGCTCGTGCGCGCGCTGCAGGCCAGCGGCGAGATCGTGGCCATGACCGGCGACGGCGTGAACGACGCCCCGGCCCTGCGCCGGGCCAACATCGGCGTGGCAATGGGCATCACCGGCACGGACGTGTCGAAGGAAGCGGCGCACATGATCCTGCTGGACGATAATTTTGCCACCATCGTGAAAGCCGTGAAGGAAGGCCGCCGCATTTTCGACAACATCAGAAAGTTCATCAAGTACCCCATGACCAGCAACAGCGGCGAGATCTGGACGATCTTCCTGGCCCCGCTCGCCGGGCTACCCATTCCGCTGCTGCCCATCCACATC
>JAPOLW010000841.1 GCA_029976905.1 bacterium
GTTCCCATTTCCGTCTCCGCCATCGGCGGCGACGCGCTGGCCAAGTCTCGCATCAGCAATGTCGACAGTCTGGTGACGAAGGTCGCCAATCTCCAGCTTACCTCGATCGTGGGCGACAATACCCCGATCTTCGCGTTGCGCGGCGTGTCGATGTCCGACTATAGCCTCAACCAGTCCAGCCCGGTCGCAACCTATTATGACGAAGTCTACAAGGGCAATTTCGCCTTTCTGGGCGTCGCCATGTACGATCTGGAACGGGTCGAGGTGCTGCGCGGGCCGCAGGGCACGCTCTATGGCAAGAATACCACTGGCGGCGCGGTCAACATCATCAGCCGCGAAGCAAAGCTGGGTGAAACCAGCGGCTATCTGAACGCTGGCTATGGCAATTATAATCGGTTTGAAGCGAATGGCGCAGTCAATGTCCCGCTGGGTGAGAAGGCGGCGCTGCGCGTGGCGGGCACCTTCGCCCGCGCGGACGGCTGGTTCAAAAATGTCGAGCCGGGCATGCCGGACCTTGCCAGCACCCGCGAATATGCGTTTCGCGGCACGCTCAAGGCGGAGCCGGTCGAAGGCCTGACCTTCGTACTGCGCGCCTCCACCAGTTTCCAGAATCCGCAAAATTTCGGTATCTATGCCCAGCCGGAGGCGGACCACCGC
>JAPOLW010000842.1 GCA_029976905.1 bacterium
TGCGACGTGAGTCCCGCCTGCATGAGTGGTGCGTGATCATCCACCGTCGTCGTCGAGTCGGAGGGGAGGAGGCTCGCGGCGAGCTCACGAATCGTGGCGAGGACGGATGCGTGGCGCAACGTGGTGCGTGGCGATGCCTTGTCGTCGTCAGTCTTGCCTGCCGCGCACGCGGCTGCGTCCCGCCTGCGAAGCTCCGCCTTTTTGAACTTCCCCGTTGCAGTCTGCGGGAGCTCCGCGCCCTCCGAGTGGCCGAGCACCTCGATGGTGCGTGGGACCTTAAAGTCTGCGAGTCGATCCTTGGCGAACGCCCGCAGGGCGTCAGCGAATGCGTCGGCGTCGGCGTCGGCGTCGGCGTCGGCGTCGGCGTGGAGGACCACGATTGCCTTGACGGCCTCGCCAAGGACGGGATGGGGGACCCCGTAGACGGCAACCCGGCTCACCGAAGGGTACGCGAGCAGCGCATCCTCCACCTCCGCTGTGTAGACATTCTCGCCTCCGGTGATGATGAGGTCCTAGAAATGCGCGCGCGCAAGCGAGTAGTTTGTGTGCATGTGCAGGCATGTGTGTGAGGAAGAAGGGGGCGGCGTCAGCCCCGGAGCCGCAGTCAATCGCGCCAGACACAGCCCCCCACCCGCGAACGCACCTTCTTGCGATCA
>JAPOLW010000843.1 GCA_029976905.1 bacterium
GTCCGAGTCCGACGCCGATTCCGACGTCGAGCCCGACGCAGAGCCCGACATCGAGCCCGACGCCTGCGCCGACGCCTGCACCCACGCCAGCGCCCACGCCAGCTCCAACGACGACGCCAACGGTGGCACCAACGACAGTACCAACGAGTGTGCCTACGCCGGCCCCATCAAGGAGTGAAGTGAATATTGAATTGAATTTTCCCCCCAAACTTCGAGGGGCTCGTTCTCGGCTGTATCGACGCCGATTTTTGCAAGTAAATACTCGTTGGAAAGCTCTCGCCGAGATCTACACAATGCACTCCTTTGCACAGCTCTGCGATCTCAATTTTTTTTGTCAAAAATTTGCCAACAATTTCGCCGGTTGGTGTTTGGTCTTTTTTCTCGATTGCCTCTCAACCCGTCGCGCGGTTAAAAAAAAATGTACTGAATTTTGACAGAATCTTACCGAACTCTGATGTGAAAAGTTCGAATGGTTCGGTCCCTCGCCGATCGAACCTTTCAACTAAGGGCTCGGCGCCGGCGGCTTCGGCGGCTTCGGCGAGGAGGCCCGGGAAAGCGCTGGCGCCGCCGTCGTCGGCGCCGGCGGCTTCAGCGCCGGCGACCGCGGCTCCGGCGGCCGTTGCTACGGTGGCCGCGGCGCCGGCCTAAGTTGG
>JAPOLW010000844.1 GCA_029976905.1 bacterium
GGGGGGGGGGGGGGGGCACGAGGAAAGAGCCGTCACGCAACCATCAAGGCAAGGCGTCCGCGCCAGCCGAGGACGGCTCCTCGCCACCGCCGCCGCCGCCGCTGCGCGCGCGCTTCCCGTCCTCCTCAGACGCATCCTTGGCCTCCGCCTCCGGGGACGACGCACCGCCCTGCTCCTCCTCCTCCGCATCGCGGCTCCGCTTGCGCTTCGTGCCAGCCGCCGCAGCGCCGTCGGCGTCGGCGTCGGCGTCGGCGTCGGCGTCGGCATGCTCCGTCGCGGCGTTGATCTCCGCGGCAGCCGCAGCAACCGCAGCCGCCCTCTCGCCATCGTCACGCGCCGCAAGCCGCGGGTCTTGCACCGTGCCCACCGCCGGCGCTGGCGGCGCCGCAGCCGTCTGCGGCGCGTAGATCGGCGCCGGCTGGACTGGCGGCGCGGAGTACACGGATGCCGGCGGCGGTGGGTAGCCTCCCGCGGGCGGGCCAGGCGGCTGCATCATGCCGGGCCCGCCGCCGCCGCCGCCGGCGATCGGGGTCTTCGCCGGGTCTATGCGGAGGCATCCGGCGCCAACCATCTGCCCGGAGAGCGCGAGCGCCGCCTGCGCGCCCTGGGCGGTGGCAAACTCGAGGAACGCCACCTTCGTCGGGCGCA
>JAPOLW010000845.1 GCA_029976905.1 bacterium
GGCGCCGAATTCGTTTTCGTAAAAATCGTTTTCGTCGCGCTCCGCCTCCTCGCGCTCGCGTCTCAAGTCGTGCTTCACCGCGTTCCACAGCCGCTCGGGAACCCACTCCTCATCGCCCTCTTCTTCGAGAAACGCGCGCGGGACCAGCGCCGAGGCGAGAAGAGAGACGTCCACGGCGCCGCGGGTCCCATGAGCCCCGAGCGGATCCGATTCAACGCCGTCGCCGTACGCGTCGTCGTCGTCGTCCTCGCCGCCGGCCACCTGCGGCGTGCCCGCCGCCCACTGGAGGGCGTGCGTGAGCAGCGCCGAGCCCGAAACGCCGATTCGCGCGCGCTGCTCGAGCAAGAGGCTCACAAAGACCAGCAGTGCGAGGCGCCAGACCGCCGTCGTGAGCTCGTCCATCGTCGCGTAGGTCTTGGAGCGCGCCTCCGCGACCGTCAGCGTGTACTGCGTCGTGTCGGTCTCGTTCTGCACGATTGTCAGCCCGCGCTCGGCCACGTCGCGCACCGCGAGGACGCCGCCCGCTCCGGGCGCGGCGGCGCCGCCCGCGCACCGCACGCCGCTCGCCGCCGCGCACGCGATCGTCGGCACGTTGTCGCTCACGGCTCCGCCGCACGTCGCGGCGCGGAAGCTCTCGAGGTCCGTCAGGCCC
>JAPOLW010000846.1 GCA_029976905.1 bacterium
GAATATAAGCAGCGGTTATTCCAGCTGCGATTAAGGCGGCACTCACGGGGTCGCGTAGATGATCGGAGAGTTCCATTTAATAGTACCTGGGATTTTTTGTACGCTGCTCTGGTGCATCACCAAATAAGACATCGTCGTCGTCGGCTTGCCCCTGAGGCTGGTGGACTGGAGGCATAGGCTGTTGTTCGGGAGTGGCGATAGGCTCGGAAACGGGATCGGGAGCCTGTACACCCGGAACAGTTTTAAATTCGTTTTCTAGACCCGTGGGTTGGGGTTCACCCATGCCCGTAGGATCGGATTCCATCATGGGTTCGGGCTCGGGCTCGGGCTCGGGCTCGGGTCCCGGGAAGGGATCTTCCCCATCGTCGAGTACGTCGGGGTCGGCGGAATCCTGCACGTCACCATCGAGGGAAATATCACGCGTTTCCTGTGACATATACGTCTGAAGAATCTGTTGCACGGGGATGAGTTCCTTCACAGTGTTTTCGATACACGCAGAAAAGCGCATGGTAAGATTCTCATCACGAGCGTATTCACTCTGTTCCTCGTGAAATATGTATGGATCTTTGTAAAGGTCTCGAGCGGCGTTATTGTAAACAGTCTGGATGAAAACCTCTTCAGTGGGAAGTTTGAGGGAAATTTTTTTGTTGT
>JAPOLW010000847.1 GCA_029976905.1 bacterium
GCAATTGTAGCCTGTGCCGGGAAATTTCACGCGCGCGCTCGGTGGCGCCAGACATGTGTCGGAACGCCCCGCCGCCGCTTGTCGGGGAATCTGTGACGGGCGCGGCGAGGGCGACGACGCACACGACGGCCGTGGCGCACGAGACGCACGAGCCGAGGAGTTTAAACGCGTCGCTCGTGCACGGACCCGAGGCGGCACCCGAGGCGGCGAAGGCGCAGGCGACTTTGTCGGCGCGGCGGCGCTTGGTCGATTGGAGAGCCTTGGAGCGGAGAGCCTCGGCGTCCGCGCGGGCCCTCTCCTGCACGCTCACCTCGTCCTCATCGTCTTCAACGTCCGCATCGTCCTCGTCGTCCTCGTCGTCCTCGTCGTCTTCAACGTCCTTCTCCGCCGGGGTAACCGCGGGTGCTCCCGGGAACGGGAAATAGGACGCCGCCGCCGCCGCCCCAGGGAACGGGAAGTATCCAACCGTCGTCGTCGCCGCCGGCGCCGGCCTCCGTCGCCCCACCGGCGCCGAAGTATCCATCATCCGTCGCCTCTTCTTTCGTCTCGATTCTCCGCCATCCTCGCCCGCGGCTACCACCGACGCGGCTACCGACGGAACCGGAGCCGGCGTCGCGACGCCTCGACCAATCACGTCGTCCGCGGCCGC
>JAPOLW010000084.1 GCA_029976905.1 bacterium
GCCGACCGAAGGGCCTACGCGGCCGGGTGGGCGGCGGCAGGCGCCGACCGAAGGGCCTACGCGGCCGGGTGGGCGGCTCGTCGACGCGAGCCCGGTTGCGCTCGACCTCCCCAAGAAGGGTCGATCGTCCCCTTCGCCACCACCGGTATGCGTCTCTCCCGCGCCGCCGGCAATCTGGATCTGCGGGCCTCGGCCGGGGCCCGGCGACGATGAAGGGCGGGAGCCCGGGGGCCAGGCCTCGTTGGGTACTCACCTGCGAGCATGGAGGCTACGCCGTGCCGCGCGAGTACGGCACGCTTGGACTCGCGCGTGAAGATCTGCGCGACCACATCGGTTGGGACATCGGCGCGGCGTCCGCCATGAGGGAGGCGGCTCGACGTCTGGGCGCTCCGGGGATCGCCTCGAAGTACTCCCGCCTTCTCGTCGACCTCAACCGTGAGCCGGGGGAGGAGACGCTCATCCCGCCGGTCAGCGACGGCCGGGTCATTCCCGCCAACGAGCGCATCAGTGCCGCCGAGCGGCAACGGCGTCTCGAGCGGTACCACGCACCCTACCACGACCGCGTCGACCGGGAGCTAGCACGCGTGCGGCGTTCGGCGGCCGGGCGACCGGTGTACCTCCTCTCGGTGCACAGTTTCACGCCCAGTCTCGACGGGCGTCGCCGACCTTTCGACATGGGCGTCCTCTACGACGACCACGAAGCGCTGGCCCGACGCTTCGGCCGTACGCTGCGGGAAGGCGGTTTCCGGGTGCGATACAACGAGCCGTATTCCGGTCGGGAAGGGTTGATCTACGCGGCGCGACGACACGGACGGGCCCACGGAATCCCCTACATCGAACTGGAGATCAACAATGCCCTCCTGCGCACCGACGCGGCCGCGCGGCGGATCGGGGGCAAGGTGGCGCGTGCGGTCGCGGCCCTGCGATAGCGCGGGGCCGCGACTACCCGACGTGATCGCGTGCAGCAAGCCGCTCCCCCGGGGCGCGGCGTTGGTGGGCGTCTAGTCGTACTCGTAGACCGTGACGTCGATCTCGGTCTCGCCTTCGATGCCCCTGGAGTCCTTGCAGACGAGGGTGACGATGAAATCGCCTTCCTTTTCGTAGGTGTGCTTGGGGTTCAGTTCGGTCGACCTGGCCGTCCCGTCCCCGAAGTCCCACTGGCAGGTGTAGTCGCCGGTGTGATCCTCGACGAGCGAGCTGAACATGACGATCAGCGGCGGAGTGCCCTCGTCAGGTTCGGCCTCGGCGTCGACATAGAGTTCGTCGACGAGCAGCGGAACCGCGGTGGGCTTGGGGGCCTTCGCTTGTGCGGGCGCCTTGGCCGCTGGCTTCGCTGGCGCCGGGGCGGGCGCCGTTTCGGGCTCGGACGGGCTGCAGGCGGCCAGGAGAAGAGACGCCGCGGCGAGGAGGCCGCATCGGGAGAGACTGCTCCAACGCAATGGGTTCATCGTTTCTTTCAACCTCCGGGCTGGTTCTCGCGGGCCGCGCGACGGCGCTGCGGCCGTAAGAGATCCGTTATCGTCGGCGAAGTGTCTACCACCGTGCTCGTCGCTTGGAAACACCGGGGCCCGTCGTGGTACTGCTGCAAGGATGCGTATCGTACTATTCGGACAAGCGGCGTTCGGCGCGCGTGTGCTCGCCGGGCTCGAGGAGTCGGGGCACGAGATCGTGGCGGTCTACGCGCCCGCTTCCAGGGGGGGGCGTGCCGATCCGCTTGCCGACGGTGCCGATCAGTCCGGTCTGCCGCTGCATACGCCGGCGAGCTACAAGACGCCGGAGGTCGAGGCGCAGGTCCGCGCTGCGGATGCGGACCTGGGCGTCCTCGCTTTTGTGACCAAGATCATTCCCCAGGCGGTCATCGACGCACCGCGAAACGGATCCATCTGCTTCCACCCGTCGCTCCTGCCCCGATATCGTGGCGGCAGCGCGCTTGCCTGGCAGCTGATCCGCGGCGAGACCCGGGGCGGGTTCACGGTCTTTTGGACCGACCCGGGAATCGACACAGGCCCGATCCTCCTCCAAAAGGAGATCGAGATCGGCCCCGACGACACCGGCGGCTCCCTTTATTTCGACAAGATCTTCGAGCCCGGCGTGGCCGGCATGGTCGAGGCCGTCGACCTGGTTGCTTCGGGGCAGGCTCCCCGACGGCCCCAGGACGAGACGGCCGCGAGCTACGACCCGCTTTGTCGGGACGAGCATGCCTGCGTCGCCTGGGGATCTCCCGCCCGCGCGGTGTATGACCTGGTGCGGGGATGTGACCCGCAACCGGGGGCGCACGCGCGCTTCGGAGACGAGCAGGTGCGCTTGTACGGCGCGCGTTTGACCCCGGCTCACGCCGACAGCGCCGCCGCGGGCACGGTGCTCGCGGTCGGGGGAGAGGGCGTCGCGGTGGCCGTCGGTGCGGGGGACGATGCGGCAACGCTCACGATCGGTCGGATCCGTGTCGGTGGTGAGAAGCTCGCCGCAGCCGAGGCGGCGGCCCGCCTTGGGCTTCGCGCGGGCGATCGCCTTGGCGACGGCCGGCCCTAGGCCACGGGTCCCGCCCCACGCGCCGCGCGGCGGGGGCATCGTCCCAATGGCTCGACTGTGGTAACCTCCGCCGTCGTGGCTTCCGGAGACTCCGTGCTCGGCGAGGCGCCCTACATCGTCGTAGAGGGGCCGATCGCGGTCGGGAAGACCACCCTGGCCCGGATTCTGGCGCGGGAATTCGGCGCCGAGGAGGCGTTGGATCCAGCAGGCCGGAACCCATTTCTGCTCTCCTTCTACTCGGACCCAGCGCGCTGGGCGTTGGCCGCCCAGTTGAGTTTTCTGCGGCTGCGCCGCGCCCAGCAGGCACAGATCGCCGCCCGGGCGACCGAAAATGGACGTCTTGCCCCACCCGTCGTAAGCGACTATCTTCTCGCGAAAGACGAAATCTTCGCCCGGCTCACCCTGGAGGAGTCCGAGTTCACCTTGTACCGCGAACTCGCCGGAGAGCTGGCGAAAAACGATAAACGAGAGCATCGAAGGCCGGACCTCGTCGTCTACCTCGAGGCCAGTTCGGACGTGCTCCAGACGCGACTGAGAAGAAGGAATCGGGATTTCGAGCGGAACCTCTCGCCGAAGTACCTGAGGTCACTCTCCGAAGCGTACAGGACATACTTTCACTCGTATGAGGACGCACCGCTTCTGGTGGTGAACAGCACCGCGATCGATTTTCTCGGCAACGGCGACGAACGCGTCGACCTGATCCGGGAGATCCGGAGCGCTCGCCGGGGCGTGCAGCATTACATACCGCTGGGATCCAGATAGCCCGTCGACTCACGGAGCGACGGAAGGCTGGACCGGGACGGAAGAACGGGAGCCGCGCGAGGCGGCTCGGTGACGGAGTCGCCTTCGACGCGACCCACGGCCACCTCCTTCCGAACGGGTCCGGGAGGTCTTGGTCGTGAGCGCAAAAGTCACCGTTCCCGAAATACTCTCCACCAAAGGTACAGGCCGGCGCCTGACGATGGTCACCGCGTACGATTGCACGTTCGCGGCCCTGATCGACCGCGCCGGGGTCGACGTCCTGCTGGTCGGCGACAGTCTGGGCATGGTCGTGCAGGGAGGGGATTCCACCCTCCCGGTCACCGTCGACGAGATGACCTACCATACGCGCCTCGTCGCCCGGGCCCGGCCCCGGGCCCTGGTGCTGGGTGACATGCCTTTCGGTTCCTACCTGACCGTCGAGGATGCTCTGGAGAACGCCGGCCGGTTCCTCAAGGCGGGAGCCGGCGCGGTGAAGCTCGAAGGGGGCGTCGCGCAGGTCGAGAAGGTCCGTGCCCTGGTCGGGGCGGAGATCCCGGTGGTCGGACACGTCGGGTTGACGCCGCAGGCGACCCATCGCATGGGAGGGCATCGCGTTCAGGGCCGCGACGAGGCGAGTCGGCGCAAAGTGCTCGAAGATGCGCAGGCCGTCGCCGCCGCCGGTGCTTTCGCGATCGTCATCGAGGGCGTGCCACTCGATCTGGCGCGCGAGATCACGGCCCTGGTCCCGGTGCCTACGATCGGAATCGGCGCCGGACCGCACTGCGACGGTCAGGTTTTGGTGATGCACGATCTTCTCGGCATCGATACGGGTGAGCGGGCCGCGCCCCGATTCGTCCGCCGGTATGCCGACCTGGGTCGGCAAATGACCCAGGCGGTCGAGGCCTATGTGGACGACGTGCGCTCCGGGGCCTTCCCCAGCGATGCCGAATGCTACCACACCGCCGGTAGCCACGAGCGCGCGGGCGATCGCCTGGTTCAGATCGCCGGCATCGACGACATGCGCACGTGGTCGGTTCGTCAGCGCGCGGCCGGGCTGCGCGTCTCCTTCGTTCCGACGATGGGCTATCTCCACGAGGGGCATCTTTCCCTGGTCCGGCAGGCGCGTGAGCGCGGCGACCGCGTCGTCGTCTCCATCTTCGTGAATCCCATCCAATTCGATCGCGAGGACGACCTCGTGTCCTACCCGCGCGACCTCGAGCGGGACCGACGGCTCCTGGCAGAGGAAGGGGTCGATGTGCTCTTCACGCCCGATCCACGCGCCATGTATGCCGACGATTTCGTGACGACCGTGGACGTGGAACGACTCACCGACGAACTTTGCGGCGCCCATCGAGCGGGTCATTTCCGCGGCGTCACCACGGTCGTGAGCAAGCTCTTCCACGCCGTGCAGCCCGACGTGGCGGTCTTCGGACAGAAGGACTACCAGCAACTCGCCGTCGTGCGGCGCATGGTGCGTGATCTCGACTTCGGCATCGAAATCGTCGGGGGCGAGCCGGTTCGTGAGCCCGATGGGCTCGCCCTCTCGAGCCGCAACTCCCGGCTCGATCCGGCTTCGCGCGCCGCTGCGATCTGTGTACCGCGGGCCCTCGATGCCGCGCGACTTGCCGTCGCCGATGGGGAACGTCGGGCGGCTGCCGTCGAGCAGGCGGTGGCCGATGCCCTCGCGTCCGAACCCAGAGCGACTCTGGAATACGCCCGCGTCGTCGACGTCGATTCCCTCGACGCGTTGGAGGCCTTCGAAGGGCCTGTTCAGCTCGCGGTCGCCGTCTGGATCGGTGGCGTCCGTCTCATCGACAACGTCCGCATCGACCCCGCCGAAGGGAGTCCGAAGCGGCTCGTCCAGATCGCGGACACGGCGTACGGCGCCGGTTCGTCCGAAGCTCCGGCGGCATCGCTGCTTGCGAAGTCAGCCGATCGTTGAGGAATCCGTAGATGGCCGACATGCGACGCGTGAAGGGGAGCACGGGAGTGATGCCGATGCGAAAGATACTTCGGGGTAAGATCCACCGGGCCACGGTGACCGCGGCGGACCTTCATTACGAGGGGTCGATCACCGTCGACAAGACCTTGATGGAGGCGATGGATCTGCTCGAGTGGGAGGCCGTGCAAATCTGGAACGTCACCAACGGCGAGCGCTTCGAAACCTACGCGCTCGAAGGCGAGCGCGACTCAGGCGTCATCTGCGTCAACGGCGCCGCGGCCCGCAAGGTAGCCGAGGGCGATCTGCTGATCGTCGGCGCATTCACCTGGTTGGACGAGGACGAGGCGCGCGCTCACAAGCCCCGGATCGTGATGGTCGACGAGAACAACGCGATCCGCGAGCCGGGCGCACGCCCCGCTCCTGTGGCAGCGGTCGGAATCGCCTAGTTCGTCTCCTCGACGACGACGGCGACGGCCTGGGTGTAGATCAACTCGACGAGATCTCCGACCTCGACGTTCTCGAGATGCTCGGGTTTGCGCACCATGATCTTGCGCAGGCCCCCTTCGGGTCCGCGTAGTGTCACGGAATCGGGATCGCGCCCGATCGCTTCGATGGTCGCGGTGATGGTCACCATCCGCGCGCCCATCGCGCCGGGCTTGTCGCCCTCGGGCGTGCGATCGGCGCCCTCGGCAATGGAAACGCCCGGGGTGGCGGCGCCCGGAACTTTCACGTCGAAGGCCACCGACTCGTAGTAGACCATGCGGACCTGGTCACCGGGGTCGATCTGATCGAGGTTGCGCACCTCGGGCCCGGCGTGGATCGTCGCGGTGTGCCCGTCGGCGGTCTTGACGGTGACCTTGCGGCTGTCGCGGTCTACCTTTGTGACGGTGGCAACACTTTCGACGGTCGCCTGCTCGACCGTGCCGGACTGAACGATGCCCGAATCGTCGACCTTGCGCTTGCCCGCGCAGGCGACGACCGAAAGGGCGCACGCGGCGACCAGAACGTGTTGGAAACGACTGTTTGAAATCATGGATCTCCTCTCTTTCATGGGCGGGAGGCTTACCATGGGGACCGCAGCCGTGATAGGGACCGGCATGGCGCGGTTTGATCGGAAGTCGACGGCAGAGGACGTAAGCGCAGGCATCGATCTCGAGGGCCGCACGGCCGTGGTGACGGGCGCCAATGCGGGCATCGGTCTGGAGACGGCGCGCGTCCTCGCTTCGCGCGGGGCACGGGTCGTCATGGCGTGCCGTGATCTCGGCAAGGCGGCCGATGCCCGGAGCCGTCTCGTGCGCGAATCGGGCGGGGAACTCGACGAGGGTGCCTTCGAGTTGCGCGCGCTCGACCTTGCTTCGCTGGATTCGGTGCGCTCCTTTGCCGCCGCCCTGGCGGCCGAAGAGCGTCCCGTGCATCTGCTGGTGAACAACGCCGGCATCATGATCCCAGATCGTCGCGAGACCTCCGATGGATTCGAGGCCCACTTCGGCACGAACCACCTCGGCCATTTTCTGCTCACGCTTTCGTTGCTCGACAATCTCCGTGCGGGTGCGCCAGCTCGGGTGATCAACGTCGCGTCGGAGGCGATGCAGATGTCGGGTTTGACCGAGGAGCTCGACGATCTGAATTGGGAGCGCAAGAAGTGGCGGGGCTGGCAGGCCTACGGCAGCTCCAAGCTCATGAACCTCATGTTCACGCGGGCCCTGCATCGTCGTGTCTGCGGGGAGGGAATCGTCTCCAACGCATTGCATCCGGGAATCGTGCGCACCGAGTTGGCGCGCTCCCAGCCGTGGCCCTTCCTCTTCCTTGGGTTGCTGGCGTGGCCCTGGATGAAGGAGGTCGGCGCCGGCGCGGCCACCAGCGTGTATCTGGCGACGGCCTCCGAACTCGAGTCCGAGGGGGGCGGCTATTTTGCCGATTGCGCGCCGACCCGGGCGCCGGCACTGGCCGGGCGCGAAGATTTGCAGGAGCGACTCTGGCAGCTCAGCGCCGAACTGACTGGAGTCTTCGATCCACCGGCCGCTCAGACCTCCGAGGGGACGCCGTAGCGCTCTTGATAGGCGGCGTGGAGGGCACGCTCGCGGGCGAGGTCGAGGCCGGTGTCGGCGAAATCGTATTCGTGCCGCGCGCGCTCACTGCGCGGGCGGGCTGCGAGCCGGGCACGCAGGCGTGCGGCGAAGGCTTCGGTGAAGTCGATTTCGTAGTGCGCATAGATCTTTCGCACCGTGGTGATCGGATCGGCGACGAGGTCTGCATAGCGTAGGTCGAGGATCTGCCCGTTGGGAATCGTACCCTCGTCGCGCAGCTTCGAGAGATTCTCCATCTGGTAGGCGAAGCCGAATGCCATGGTTGCGACGATGTTCGCGTAGTCCACGTAATCGCTTCGCATCCAGCGCAGCGAAGCCATGAGGTTTGCGAGCGAACCGACGACCCGCAGGGGGTCGCGGTGTGGAAGGACGACGCGCGCATCGGGGTAGACGGAGAAGAGTGTCGGCAGCAGATGAAGGTGGCTCGGCGCCTTGAGCACCCAGCGCGCTCGGCGGTGGCGGGACTGCAGAAGCTGCAGCAGGCGGCGGTGATAGCGGTAGATGGGCGCAAGGTCGTGGGAGCTCGTCCAGGTCAGGTAGCTTGGGACGTCGAACTCGCCGATCCATTTGTCGGTCGCGAATTGGTGGGCGAACAGGAAGATGCACTCGTTGGGGAGGTGTCCGGCGACCTCTTGCATGCTGGGGAAGGCGGGCACGATCTCGTCCATGATCGAGATCTCGCGGTGGGCGGCCGCGATGCGCGGGTCGGTGCCGTAGGTGGCGGGCTCCGGGGGCGGGACGGGGTACATCATCTCCCAGAGCAGCGGCACGCGGTTGTCGGGGTCTTCGGCGAGGAGTTCGTGCAGGAAGGTCGTGCCTGCGCGGCCGAGGCCGGTGACGACGAGGGGAGCTTCGATGGACTGATCCTCCACCCCGGGGTGTCGCGCGATGTGGTCTTCGATGCGCAGGCGGTTCACGAGCAGACGCTGGACCTCGCTGCGCGCGAGTAGCCGGCCGGTAAGGGTGAGGCGTGCCTCCTCCTCGAGCGCGCGTAGAAAGACCGACAAGGGCTCGCGGAACCAGCTGTCACCGAAGTCGTCGAGGCCGCTGGTGGCGACGGCCGCTTCGAGGATGGTGGATGCGTCGAGGGAGATCAGCGAACGGCCGTCGTCGCCGAGGTTGGCACCAAGCGTGTCCAGTCGCTCGACCCACGATGCGCGGGGCGGAGGCGTCCACGTCATGGCCGCCGCTCCGGCGTTCGTACTTCGGCGTGTCCCGATGGTCGTGAGAGGGGTGCGCTCCGGGCGGCGGCGGTGCGGAGTCGCTTCGCCGGAGGCTCCCCGGTGCCCCGGTCGTTCAGCGGCCAGCCTCCGCCCGGACGTACTCGCGCACCGCCCAGGCGATCGTCAACACCGCGAGTGCGAACATCGGCCATCCGCTGCGATCCTGGCCGAACACGAAGATGAGAGACAGAGCCCCGAAGAGCATCACCCCGAGGATGCCGCCGAGCACGAGTAAGGGGGGTAGGGCGCGGCTCCATTCGCCGGCCTCGATGACGGTCTTCAGGCGCCCGAAGGGCGTCGCTGCGACCGGGAGCGACGCCGCCTCCGCGGGTCGCGGGGCCGACACCGGAGGGCGCCGTGCCATCGCGATGCCGCCGAAAAGAGCCAAAAGCGCGCAGGCGAGGGTCGCCGCCGTGAAGACACCCATGACTTCCTTTGTAGCGCGTCGTGGCCGCCCGCCAAATGCCCGGTGGCCGGCCTGGCTGTCCGGGCGTCCGGTCCTGTGTTATCCCGGGAACGGCTATGGCGCACGGCGAGGGTGAAAAGAACATCAGCGTCAACCGCAAGGCCCGCCACGACTACTTCATCGAGGAAACCTGTGAGGCGGGCCTCGTTCTGCTCGGCCCCGAGGTGAAGTCGCTACGCGACGGGAAGGTGAACCTCCGCGACTCCTATGCGCGCTTGACGCGCTCTGGCGAGCTGATTCTGGTCGGCGTGCACATCTCCCCCTACGGCTTCGCCGGCCGCGAAGCTCCCGACCCGGATCGCCCCCGCAAGCTCCTCATGCACCGCCGGGAGATCGACCGGCTCGCTGGCAAGATCCGCGAGCGCGGGTTCACCCTGGTGCCGACGCGGCTCTACTTCAAGAAGGGGCGGGCGAAGGTCGAGCTGGGTCTCGCCCGCGGCAAGGAGCGCCACGACAAGCGTGAGGATCTTCGCAAGGCCGAAAGCCGCCGGGAGATCGATCGTGCGATGAAGGCGTCGCGCCAGGGTCGCTGAACCTCGCCGTGCCGCGGGTGCGGGGGCTGGTCGGAGCACGGCGGGCGGGGCAGGCGAGTCGGGGGAAGGGGGCTGGGCCCGCGGGCCGGCTCGTCCTCGAACGGCGACCGTCGAGCGCCGTTTCGAAGACCGTAGAAGGCGCGAGTTTTCCGCATTCGCCCCTTCCACCCGGGCCCGGTCGTGGTTAGACTTTCCAACGTCGCTAATGGGGGCGACCAGGTTTCGACGGAGGTCTACGAGGTCGGGAGTTGCACGCCGAGGATCCGGGTTGGCCTCGTTAATCATCCCGGGCTGCAAACTAACTGCAGACAATTTTTACCACCTCCAGGCGGCTTAGTTCCGCTTGGCGCTCACCCGGTCGGCTCCCAACCGGCTGACGTGAGTGTCATTTAATTGGGATCGGGCACACGCCGCAGCCAGGAGGCGCGGGCCTTAAACTTTCCAGGCTGGCCGCAAGAATCCCGCTCACGGGAGCCGAAGCGGTGAGATCAAAACGTGAGCTAAGCGTGTAGTAGCTATCGGCTGAGTGCTTTCGGACGGGGGTTCGATTCCCCCCGCCTCCACTTCTTTTCGACCCTCCCTGCTGACCGATTTTCCTTGATCGGTCGGCGGGTTGCAGGTTCAGGCCCGGGCCGGCCCCAGTCTTGGCAATGGCCAGTTCGGGTTCAGCTGAATCTGGACCATTTCGGGATCTGAGATAAGAGATGCCCCCGGCCCAACGGGAAGGAGAAACCGATGGGAAAGGGAGCAGGACCGCAGAAGGTCGTCCGGGAGATTCAGCGGCGGACACGACGCCGCTTCTCGGCGGAGGAGAAGATCCGCATCGTCCTCGAAGGACTCCGAGGCGAGCAGAGCATCGCGGAGCTGTGCCGTCGCGAAGGGCTCGCGCCGAATCTCTACTACCGGTGGTCGAAGGAGTTTCTGGAAGCCGGGAAGAAGCGGCTCCTGGGCGACACGAAGCGCGAGGCGACGGCCCCGGAGGTGAAGGAGCTTCGCGACGAGAACTCTCGCCTGAAGCTCGCTCTGGCGGAAACCGTGCTGGAGAACCGGATCCTCAAAAGGGGGTTGCTGGGCTCCGGGATCGACGACGGTGCGAGCGATTGACGGCGGCGGAGAAGCGGGAGGTGATCCGGGATCGACGACGGTGCGAGCGATTGACGGCGGCGGAGAAGCGGGAGGTGCTCCGTCTGGTCG
>JAPOLW010000848.1 GCA_029976905.1 bacterium
CCAGCGAGTGCATGATCACCGAGGGGCCCCCCGACCCCGCCACGGCCGCCGCCGCCAACATGGGCGGAGGCATGGGAGGCATGGGAGGCATGGGAGGCATGGGCTTCTGATCAGACCTTCTCGAGAAGAAGAAGCCGAGCGAGAAAAAAAATCAAAAGCGGCGCGCGCGAGTAGAAGACGACGCGACGATCGCGTGCGCCTTTTGAGTGACGACGCTTTCAAAGTAAACCACATACCTTCGAAGGTACCGAATAAATAGTAGTAACTACGCCACACGTTCCGATCGGGAAGACCGCGCTACGGCTCGCTCTCGCCCGCCTCGCCGCGCCTCTCCGATTCTTCCGCGCCGTCGCCCGCGAGCGCGTCTGAATCCGCAGACTGCAACGACTGCGACGACTCGACCAGCTTCGCGATCGCCTCCAGCCCGCGGCTGATCCGCTGCTGCTGCGGAGACGCGCCGCCGCCGCCGCCGCTCGCCGCCGCGGAAACCACCGTCGGCGTCGGGACGTTCACCTCGATGGTCAGGCTCGACCGGCGCGTCCGCGGGGGCGAGATCGGCGCAGCGCCGAATCGGGACTTGGTGCGCTTCAAAGGCGGCGTCCCGACGCGGGGGAAGTGCTTTTCGCGGGGCTTCACCGTGATGGCCCC
>JAPOLW010000849.1 GCA_029976905.1 bacterium
GACGTCGTTATCCCCCAACTCCGGCGATGGCCAGTCGTCAACCAGATCTAGGCGATCAGGCAGGCCGTGCTCCCGACAAACAACCGCTTTCATTTAAAACACCTCGAACAAGCCGGCAGCGCCCATGCCGCCACCGACGCACATTGTGACAACAACGTATTTGACACCGCGGCGCTTACCTTCGATCAGCGCGTGGCCAAGGAGTCGCGAGCCACTCATGCCGTAGGGATGACCCACAGCGATCGCGCCGCCGTTCACATTGAGCTTTTCATTGTCTATGCCGAGCTGATCCCGGCAGTAAAGCACCTGAACGGCGAAGGCTTCGTTGAGCTCCCAAAGACCGATGTCGTCCACCGACAAACCGTGTTGCTTGAGCAACTTTGGCACGGCAAATACAGGGCCAATACCCATCTCGTCGGGCTCACAACCGGCGACGGCAATGCCGCGGTAGGCACCCAGTGGCGTCACGCCCAACTTTTCCGCAGTCGCCGCCTCCATGACCACTTGCGCCGAGGCGCCATCAGATAACTGCGACGCGTTCCCGGCGGTAATTGTCCCACCCTCGATCACCGTTCTCAGGCCCTGAATGCCCTCAAGCGTTGACGCGCGCACACCCTCGTCGGCGCTGACTGTCGCTTCCGCAGT
>JAPOLW010000850.1 GCA_029976905.1 bacterium
GTGTGCGCCGACGCGGGCGGCATTGAAATCCGGACGCAATCACCACAAGGTCAATACGGGATCAATCCCAGAGATTGCAACCGGTTACGCAGGTAATTCCACCGTGGTGCCGGACTATGCCGTGCCAGTTGCAGAAATTCTCAGGCTGAATGGTTACAACACAGCGGCCTTCGGGAAGTGGCATGAAACCCCAGGCAGGGAAACCACGGCTGCTGGACCGCAAACACGTTGGCCGACGCGCCAAGGATTTGAGAAGTTCTATGGCTTCGTTGGCGCTGAAGACAACATGTGGGAACCCACCATTCACGATGGTGTCACCGTTGTGGATGCTCCGAAGAAAGATCGGTATCACTTCACCGAAGATATGACCGATCAGGCGATCGGCTGGGTACGCCAACAGAAGTCGATCAAGCCAGATAAGCCATTTTTCATCTATTACTCCTCAGCTGGTGCACACTCCCCGCATCATGTGGGCAAAGAATGGATTGCCAAATACAAAGGCAAGTTTGACGAAGGCTGGGATGTTCTTCGAGAGCGCAATCTTCAGAACCAGATCAAGGCAGGGATTGTTCCGGAAGACACTCAGATGGCCAAGGCGCCAGACAGTATTCCCAAATGGGACAGCCTCACGCCTCAACAGCAGA
>JAPOLW010000851.1 GCA_029976905.1 bacterium
ACCTCACCGCGCCCAACGGCTACGTCGCGCCGATCGTCCGCCTCGTGATCGTCCCCGACCTGTGCATCAACGGCGAGCTCTGCGGCAAGCCCACCCTCTTCTTCGTCGGCAAGATGTTCCAGCTCAAGGACTGCCTCAAGGAGCTCTTCTGCGCGCGCTACGGCGACATCCAGTACGCGAACAACTTCTTCGCGGCCTGGTACGTCCACCTCACCAACGGCGTCGAGGAGACCATCGCCTCCTGGCTGACGGACATGGGCTGGGACGTGGTCGTCGACGACTCTCGGGAGGACGAGGATGAGGACGAGGACGAGGACGAGTGAGCCCCCGACCCACCCCCAAACCGGTGTTTTTTAACACCACCCCTCGCTTGTGCCACCAATCAGCCACCCGCCCCTCCTTCTGCCCCGCGCGCCTCGTGTGCCCATGTGTTTCAAAACCACACAACAACCAATTTACAGGCACAGCTCTTATTTCCCAGCATCCAGACAGTTTGGGGTATCTGGGGTAGTGGGAGGAATTTGCTTTAGGCCCAGTTTGCAGCCGCAGCGGGTTGGTTCCTCTCACCCCTTGTCCCCTGCGCTTCTTGCACGGTCGGAGCACCCTGCCCTCGTCCCGATCGGCGCAACCATGCCCCCTCC
>JAPOLW010000852.1 GCA_029976905.1 bacterium
GCCTTCCGCGTCTCCGGGGACACGGAAGGCACCGCGTCGACGGCGACGGTTCCGATCGAATCCGAACGCTCGCAAACGTCTCGTCGCGAACGCGTCGCGGCGACGGGCGTGTCCGCGACCTTTTCGGCGGCGTCGGCGTCGGCGTCGGCGTCGGAGATGCTTCGCTCGCCGCGCTCGCCGGCGCGCCGGAGGCGCTCGGCGACGTGGTACACGGCGGCGAGGAGGCGGTTGCGCGGTTGGCGGCGGCGCGCCTTTTCCTGGCGCGCCGCGACGTGGACGAGACGGTCCGCGCCGCCGCCGACGGCGTCTGGCGCGCGGTCGGCCTGGATCTGGACGAAAGCGCGACGCTCGCCGCGCACGTTTCCCCCCTGGCGATCCTGCCCTTCCTCAGGCACGCCGCGGCGAGCGCGCGCCGCTTCGAGGTCAGCTCCTCCTCGTTTTTTATCGTCTTCCTCAAAATCTCCGCCTCCCTTTCCTCCTCCTCCCTTACCTCCCTCACCTCCTCCTCCTCGCGCCGCGCCTTGGCCTCGAGGACGAAGATCGTCGGCACCACCTCGAGGGACCTCGGGAGCGGCGGCGGATACCTCGGGACGCGGCACCGCGCGGGTTCTCGGTGTACTCGACGCGACGCGTCCTCGT
>JAPOLW010000853.1 GCA_029976905.1 bacterium
CATACCGCCCGTTAACCGCGCAACAGCCGTTGCCGCGAACTCCTCGTCCTCGACGGGGATATTGCGCAGGTGCACGCGCATGATGGCAGCACGGCCGTCGACGTCCGGGAGGGGCACGTTGACCTTTCGGCTCAGGCGCCCCGGCCGGAGCAGCGCCGCGTCGAGGACCTCGGGACGGTTCGTCGCTGCAAGCAGCACGACGCCTGGCCGCCCGTCGAAGCCGTCGAGCTCCGTCAGCAACTGGTTGAGCGTCTGGTCCCGTTCCTCGTTCAGACCCGCCCCGCGCTTTCCGCCGATCGCATCGAGCTCGTCGATGAAGACGACGCACGGCGATCGTTTCCTCGCCTCGGCGAACAGCTCTCGAATCCTCGCCGCGCCCCTTCCGACAAACAGCTCGACAAACTCGCTGGCCGCGACGCTGAGGAACGGCACGCCCGCCTCGCCCGCGACAGCCTTGGCCAGCAAGGTCTTGCCCGTTCCCGGCGGGCCGCATAGCAGCACGCCCGACGGCAACTTGGCACCCACACGGGTGAACTTCCTGCCGTCCCGAAGGCACGAGACGACCTCCTCTAGCTCCCGCTTTGCGACGTCCACCCCGGCCACGTCAGCAAACCGGACCCGGGGTGCCCGTTCCTTGT
>JAPOLW010000854.1 GCA_029976905.1 bacterium
AGGATGTCTTGTTCCAACTTCAAGATGGCGCTCTCGTAGTCGGTGAGGACATCCGCCACCCCCGAGGCGAGCGCGCGGCGGTACAGACTGCCGCCGTGCCCCCTCCTGGGCCCGAGCGTCTCCGCGCCGACCGCCGCCAGAGCGCCGGCCTCGTTCTCGCGCCGCACGAAGGACTCGAGCTCGCGGAAGGCGTAGCCGACGGCCACGAGCCGGTCGAGGCTGGCGCGCTCGGGAGGCTCCAGGATGCGCAGATCCGCGTTCACGGCGAAGCGCTCGGGCGCGGTCGCGGTCGCCGGCACCAAGACGATCACCTCGCCGGGGACGCCCAAGAGCGCCAGAAGCACCTCGGGGACCATCGCGGAGGAGGCCCGAGGCGCGGGGCTCGCAGTGCGCGGCCGCGAGTGGCGTCAGCTAGAGCTGTGCCCTTTTTTGAAAATCTCGGACAGGTGAGTGTTTTTTTCGGGGCAAGTCGCGTCACGTGGGTTCAAAACGTCCCGGCTAACAATTCGTCGCGGCCGAGGGGGCTCCGGCCGCAGAGCTCTGCGGCGCGCGGCGCGACCTTCCCGCGCGGTCGAGGGCCGGCCCGCCCGTCGCGCCCCCCGCGTCGCGCGATGCCTTCGGTCGCGTGGCGGG
>JAPOLW010000855.1 GCA_029976905.1 bacterium
TCATCGGTCCGATCGCCGCCCGGCATCCCCAGAGAACGCTGCGAAGATTCAGGGAGAGAGCCTTCTCGACCTGCTCGTCGGTGACCTCTTCGATCTTGCCGGGCGACATCGCGCCGGCGACGTTGCAGAGGACGTCGAGTCGTCCGTACTCGTCGACCGCGCGCGCGATGAGCGCTTCGATCGCCGTTCGGTCGGTGACGTCCGTCACCTGCGCGACGCCGGCACTGCTTGCGTTGATGACCTCCGCAACCGCGCTCAGGCCGTCCGCGTCGATGTCGCCGAGGACCACGCGCGCACCGGCGGCGGCGAGGAATTCAGCCGAGCGCCGACCGATCCCGCTCGCGGCACCGGTGACGACCGCAACCCGGCCGCTGAGATCGTACGCCTGGAGAGGAGCCGCTTTCGATGTCGACATGGCGCGTGGGTACCACCCACGGAAGCGCCGTCGCAACGGAAGGCCACCCGCGCGACGCGCTCTGGGCGCGGCTCGATCCTCGTGCGAGCGGGCGTCGCAGTCCAGACCCGCCCCGGTCCCCGTCCGAGCGGGCGCCGGAGTCCGAGGGGGCCTCAGTCTTCGACGTAGCGGGCGTAGGAGTCCAGAATCGGCAGGACCTCCTCCCGCGACGCGCTCG
>JAPOLW010000856.1 GCA_029976905.1 bacterium
GGTCGCCGTCCTCGCTGGTTTCCCCCGAGGAGTCGGCGTTGGACAGCGGACCGCTCGGGGTGTCACCGCGCGCGATCGTCTCGACGGACGGCGCGGCGGCGTCGCGGTAGGATCCCTGCGGCGGCGCGGGGTGGAACTCTGAGGCGCCCGCGTCGAGCGGCGCGAGCTCGGGCGCCGCGGGCGAAGAATCATCGTCCGGCGTCGTCGTCGTCGTCGCTTTGTTTTTCCCAATCGCGCCGCGCGGGACGGCGTTGCTGAAGACCTTGACGCCTCGCTTGTTGCGATGGAACCGCTTCGCGGGCGTCGGCGTCGGCGTCGGCGTCGGCGTCGGCGTCGGCGCGGCGGTCATGCTCCTGACGACGACGACGACGGCGGCGGCGCGTGCGGGTGCGAGTGTCGCCTCGCCTCGAGCAGATCGATACGCGTGCGTTACTCCGAGGCTGGTTTCATCAGAGACGATCCGCGCGGGAGGCGAGCGGGCGCGGTGACTGCACCTGGGGTGTCAAATCGTTGAGCGCGATGGGGGCTTGCGCCAGTAAGGCGCCCGAGGATCACCGCGCGGACCGCGCTCTGCACCTGGCGACGCGGCGGAAGGAGGGATGGGGCGCGTCGAGGGGCGGCGAGGGGACC
>JAPOLW010000857.1 GCA_029976905.1 bacterium
GCCACTGCCACCGTAGCTCGTCCTGTAATCCCTGCCACCGAACCTGCTCCTGCCGCCTCGTCCTCCCCTGCCAGACGAGCGATGGCTCCCCAGCGACGACAGCCACGACGGGACCTCCTGGTTGGTCTCCGAGAGGAGCTCCTGCAGCTTGTGCGCGAGACCGTTGTCCTTCTCGCAGAAGAAGGCCGTCGCAAGTCCCTTCTTTCCGGCGCGACCGGTACGTCCGATCCTGTGCACGTAGTCGTCGATGTCCGACGGCAGGTCGTAGTTGATGACGTGCGTGACGTGCGGAATATCCAAACCACGCGCGGCCACATCCGTCGCCACCAGGAAGGGGGCGCGCGCAGACTTGAATGCCCTCAGCGCCGCCTCACGCTCGCCCTGCGTGCGGTCTCCGTGGATCGACGTCGCCGCCAGCCCGTGCCTGATCAAAAAGTCTTCCAGCGCGTCGGCACCCTTCTTTGTCTCCACGAAGATGAGCGTCAGCCCCTTCTCGACACTCTGCAACAGGTCGAGCAGCATCTGGCGCTTGTCCGACGAGGGCACGTACTCGACCACCTGCACAATCAGGTCGGTCGACGATCCCACACGCCCGACCGCCAAGAACACGTAATCGTTCAGGAAGTCGCT
>JAPOLW010000085.1 GCA_029976905.1 bacterium
CAGATCCTGGGCGCCCTTCTCCTCTTCGTCAACGCGGCGCGCTCCAGGGAGCGGGCCCTCCACGGCGCCCCGGCGATCTCCCGGTCGTTGGACGGAGGCGACCCGAGCCAGGCGGCAGACGGTCGAAGGCTCGAAGATCCGGGTTCCTCATCTCCCGACGAAAGCGGTCGAAGGTAAAGGCCAGACAGTGGGACTCCCGCGGTCGTCGAGGTACCCGCCACGGCATCCCGTCGGCCCGATCGTCTCACGAGCTGCCTCCACCCTCTCTTCTTCGAAAGTGCGGGTCGCCTCTTCGGAGCCCACGATCGGCACCCTCGACCCGCCTGGTCGCTTCCGATGCCCCGACCCGCCTGGTCGCTTCCGATGCCTCGACCCGCCAGGTCGCTTCCGATGCCCCGACCCGCCGCCGCGGCGACCGCCGCCCCGGGCCTCGCCCGCTCTGCCTTCCGGCGAAGCCCTCGAGGCTACTCGAGGCTACTCGAGGTCCGGGCCAAAAACGTGCCTTGAATTTCCCGCCTTCCGTCATGAGCGCGCAGCGCAGCGACTGTTTCGACGTTCTGGTGGCCGAGCCGGAGAAGATGCTCCGGACTCGTGTTCTCAGCGGCTTTGCCCACGGCCACGGAAAAGCGCTCCCGCAGCAAGGGCCGCGAAGGCCCGGACATCATCCGAATTCATCGCCCCCCGCGCGCGCCGGCTTTCGTCGGGCGCGCAAACGCTCTGTGCCGCGGGCGATTGTGTCGGGGATCGCCTTGACGTGAGAGGCCATTGCAGTCTTGATCTGGAGCCTGCCAGGCGCGCGGCCTCGCGTTTTGGAGGAAGGCCTTCCGCGGTTCCTACGCCCTGCACACTCGACTTCCATGGACAATCGACCCGCCCGATCCGTGCTCGGCACGGCCCTTCTCTTCGCGCTCGCGATGGCCTACTTGCGGCTCGGCCTGTTCATCCCGATGGAGTTCTCGGACGAAGGCATGATCGTCTATGGCATCTGGCGGGTGTCCGAGGGAGAGCTGCCCTATCGGGACTTCCACCAACTCTACGCGCCTTCGACCTTTTTCCTCGGCGGAGCGCTGTTCCGGCTCTTCGGAACGGACCTCATGGTCCTGCGGTATCTCGTTCTCGCGGTGAAGGCGGCGATCTGCGTATTGGTCTACCTTGGCGCTCGCCGTCTCTCCGGTCGGAGCGAATCGCTTTTCGTGTACGCCGTCTCGGTGGTCCTGCTCGGGGTCAGCTGGCCCATCGTAACGACCCCGTACCCGAATTTTTTTGCGACGGCACTGTGCCTCGCCGGTGTGTTGCTCGTTCTCGGGTTGGAACGGCACGTCTTGCTGGCGAGTGCGCTCGCCGGACTTTGTTTCGGACTCGCGGCGACCTTCAAACAGACGACGGGAGCGTTTGCCTTTCTCGCCATTGCCCTCTCGTTGCTGCGTGACGAGCATCCGGCGAGCAAGCGCCCCGGGGCTGCTCTCTTGACGGTGGCGCGTGCCAGTCGCTGGTTCGTACTTCTCTTCGCGGCCTCTTTGATCGTCTTCTACCTGTCCCCGCGGAATCCGTGGTGGAACTTCGCATTGCTTTCCTCGCCCGCGCTCGCCCTGATCGGATGGCTCGCCGCGCGGGAATATCGCGCGCCGCCGGGTCCCGCGCACGCGTGGGGCGGGTTCAAGAGACTCGTCGCCATGACGGCTGCCTTTCTGCTGCCGCTCGTCGGTTACGGGGTCGTGTACGCATCGCTCGGGCTCGGCAACGAGATTCTCCATGACGTCTTTCTGGGTCTTCCGGCGCTGACGAACTGGATGGTCCCGTTCTCGCAGCCGGACTTGACGTTCTTTCTCTGGCAGGTCGCCATCGGCAGCGCGGTCGCTTCCGTTCTCTACGGGCGTCGCTCGGATGCGCCGCGAGCCGTCGCGGGCGCAAGCATTTCTCTCGTGGTTTCGATGCTCGCTGTCGCTGCAATCCTCGTGGAGGCATGGCCGGCACGACCTCGGCACTTGTGGTTCTGGATGAGCTCCGATCTGCTGCGCAGCTCGCCGTTCTGGATCGTCTGGCTGTCGATTTTCGGAATGTTGCGGGAACGAGCGAAGGAGCCGGGAAGCGCGGCGGCACCCCAGCGAGCGCTCCTCGTTCTCACTCTCTACGCGGCGATGGCCCTCGTGTGGCTCTATCCGGCCGCGGACATCTGGCACATCTTCGGCGTTCTCCCAAGCTGTCTTCCGCTGCTTGCCCATCATCTGCGGAGTCTCAGGCAGGGACCCGAAGTGCGGGTGCATCGGCCGTTCGTGGTGCGCTTTGCGCCGTGGGCAATTTCGGGAGTTCTCGGGGCTGCATTGGTGCTACCGGCGTTGCTCGACCTGGTGCAAACCGTGCGGGCGGAAGGGGCGGTCGCGGCGTCGATGCCCAGGGCGAGCGGGATGAGAGGCGCACCGGGCTTCCATGGGCTCGATGCCGAAGTCGTACGCTATCTCCGCGAGGCGGAGCGACGCGAGGATGCCGTCTTCGTCCTGTCGGGGAAACCGCTCTTCTATTTTCTCGTCGATCGCGCGTCGCCCGTCCAGGAGCTGGAGTACATGCTCTACAGCGTGGCCAACGACGTGATCGAGGCAGGCGAAGGACGAGCGTTCGTTGCCGATCGGCTGCTTGATGAATTGCAACGGACGCGTCCGCTGATCATCGATGACCGTTGGGACGACCGCGCCCGGAAGATGCGGCAAGCCTATCCGCGATTGGATCGCCTTCTGCGTCGGCATTACCGGGTCGAAAAGACGTTTGGTCCCCTCCGTGTCTTGCGCTGGCATGCGCCATCGGAGGAGGAAGGGGCGCTCCTTGGCGGAGGGACACCCGGGACGGACCAGGCGGCGTTCGAGGAAGCGAAGAGCCGTGGGACGGGAAGGGGGACGGGGTGACACGAACCGGTCTCGTCCGACGTCTCGGCAGGGTGGGTGCGCTCGTCGCGATCGCGGTGCTCCTCGTCGAGGGCGTCTTGCAGGGAGCCGCTCTGGTCATCCACCTCGCGGGACGACGCCCGGACGCAGGATGGAGTTCCGAAGGTCTGCGGCTGCTCGCGCTCGGGGACTCGAATACCTACGGAATCTACCTCGACGAGGAAGATTCCTATCCAAGTCAGCTCGAGGTTCTGTGGAACGAGGATCCCGGGCCGTCCGGCCCGATCGACGTCCTGAACTTCGGGTACCCCGGCAACAGCACGGATGCGATTCTCGCCGACTACCGTCGCACTCTGACCGTACTCGAGCCAGACGTCGTCTTGTTCCTGGCGGGCGCGAACGACTACTGGGCACGTCCCGTCGAGCACCCGGAGACGGAGGAGCGGAGGTTTCCCGCGGTTTCGTTCCTCGCCCGGCATTCACGACTCTATCGACTGTGGCGGATCGCGCGTGGCGCCGGTGAATCAGGAGCACCGGAGTCGACGACGACGCCAACCTTTCGCGATCCCTCGGTGCGGTTGGAAATCGAGCGACGCGGCATCACGGATTGGCTGCGGGACAATGGCGAAGAAGGGAGGGCGTTCGTGTCGAAGACACGCCGGCATGGCGGCGAGACCTTCGCGTTCGGCTTCCGTGCGGAGGACGCTCCTGCGCCTCTTGACGAGACCGAACGAAAGCTCGACGCGAATCTCGCCGAGCTTCACGCGATCTCGAATGCCTTCGCGACCGTGGTCCTCACCCTGACCTACCCGTCGAATGCGGGACTCTATCGATTGGCCAACGGCGTGATCCGACGTGCGGCGCACGCACAGGGTTGGCACGTGATCGACCTCGCCGCGATCTTCGGCGAGCGCTGTGCAGGGGATCCGGCATGCCCCCGGTTTCTTCTGCCCGACGGCCACCCCACGGCTCGCGGCTACGCGCTCGTTGCCGAGGTGTTGCGCGATGAGATCCGCTCCGGGTTGGCCTCGGGCACCATTGCGCCGTCGCGTTGACGCGGGGGAGAGCCCCGTGACGTCCGCAGGGCCGGTGGGGAAGTCTGTTTTCGAAGTTCCCTTCGTCTTCTCGAACATCTAGTTTGCCGGGGTGCCCGCCGTCTTTGGAACCAGGATCGGGGTCGCATGGCTCGTGTTTCTCGCCATGATCTTCACGTCGGACGTCGGAAGTGGCGCCGACGCGCCCGGAAAAGAGACGACCAACCCGGCGAAGGTCGCTGCGGACGCAAACGAGCCGACCGCGCAGGCCCCCGGGGCCGACAAGAGCCCCTACTTCAACCTTCAGGGGAAAATTGCCACCGAGCGCGCGCGCTTGCGCGCGCTGCCAGGGCGTACCGGACTGCTGAACGAAGAGAGTCGATACTCCGTCTTCGACGAAGAAGTGATCATCCGTGACTTCTTCCAGAATCGTCGCGGCGGCGTATTCGTCGATGTCGGGTGTGCGTGGCCCATCCAGGCGAACAATACCTACTACCTCGAGCACCACCTCGGGTGGACGGGCGTCGGGATCGATGCACTCGACGATTATGCCGCGCAGTGGCGAGAGAAGAGGCCCGGGGCGCAATTTCTGAACTACCTCGTGACCGAGCAATCGAGTGATGCGGCGGAGTTCTATCGCTCACAGAACCTGGGACTTTCGTCTGCCTCGAAGAAACGTGCCGACGGCCGGCATTTTGGTGGTTCGCTCGAGGTGGAGAAGATCGAGGTGCCTGCGGCCACCCTCGACGAGATCCTCGAAGCGGCAGGGATCACACGCGTCGATTTGCTATCGCTCGACATCGAAGGGCACGAGATTGCAGCGCTCCGTGGACTCGACCTGAATCGCTACCAGCCCGAGCTCATCGTCTCCGAAGGAATTCGCCCCGAAGTCGAGGCACTGCTCTCGAGCAACGGGTACGAGCGAATTGAGCGCTACGTTCCCTTCGATCGGACCAACCGTTACTACCGCCGGCGCTCCGTCGACTCTCCGCCGCCGGTCGCCCACCCCGACGCCGGGCACTAGGGGCGTCGGTTCCGTCTGGGGCTCACCGACCACACCGCCGTCGTCTTCCTGCTGCGCCATCCCCTTCGCTCCCCGGTGCCGCGGGTCGAGATCGCGATGGTCCAGGACATCGAACTCGCGCCCACCTTCGTCAATCTGGCCACTCGCCCGGACGATCTCCTCGCCGCCGCGCGCCAGTGAACGTGGGCGACGTCGGGCCGGCGGATGAACCTGCGCGTGGGACCTGCAGACCCACCGAGGCGCCGCTCTGCACGGCGACGACTCAGCGAAGCTGCCAGCGAAGCCGGATCAGCCGCCGCACGAACTTCGCGAACTCGGGGATGTGGCGCATCTTCGATCGGCCGCTACGGCGCGGAGCGTAGCCGGCCGGGACCTCGTCGAGACGGTGGCCCGCATGGGCCAGGTAGGCCGATATTTCGAGGACGAACTCGAAGCCCGGACTCAACGGCGAGTCCAGGGGCAAGACGTCGCGGCGAAACCCGCGAATGCCGGTGTAGAGGTCGGTGAGAGCTTGTCCGAAGAGCCGGTTGAAGAGCCCCGTCACGAGTCGATTGCCCAGGGCTCGGTGCCACTGCATGGCGGCCGGGCGCTCCTTCAGGCCGAGAAAGCGCGAGCCGTAGACCACCGGAGCCGTCGCGAGTCCTTGCAGGAGAGCGGGAATGTCCTCGGGCAGATACTCGAGGTCGGCGTCGATCACCACGAGCTTCTCGCCACGCGCCGCCCGCATCCCGTCGAGCAAGGAGCGGCCATAGCCAAGGTTTTGCTCGTGGCGGATGAGTTCCAGATCCGGCTCGGCGGCGAGCCGCTCGCAGGTGCGGTCGGTCGACGCGTTGTCGACGAAGATCAGGTGCGCACCAGGGCAGGCCGAGCGCAGTCGAGAGAGGAGCTCCGGAACGGCCTCCTCCTCATTGAAGATGGGGATGACGATGTCGGTTCCCTGGAACATGGGACGCTTTCTCCTCCCTTCCCTAGCCTCTGCCTCCGCAGCAAGCACCGTCGCCTTCGGTTGCGGGAGTGGCGCCCCTAACATAGCGTGCGCCCGTGACTGACATCGTCGGCCTGATTCCGGCGGCGGGACGCGGCGTTCGGGCCTATCCCTACACCGAAATGATGCCCAAATCGTTGCTTGAGGTGGACGGCGTCCCCCTGTTGCAACGGAACATCGAGTTGATGCGCGACCAGCTCGGCATCGAGCAGGTGTACATCGTCGTCGGCCATTTCGGTGCCCGGATCTCCGAGCGCTTCGGCGACGGTTCGGCCCTGGGAGTCAAGCTCACGTACCTGGAGAACACGGAGCTCGATCGCGAGCTCCCCTACTCCGTCTATCTGGGTGCCAAGCAGATCTCGAGCTATTGCTGCATGATTCTCGCCGACGAGTGCTACGTCGGGTCGAACCATCGCCAACTCCTGGAGAGTCCCTTCGAGGACGCGCTGATCACCTGCGGGGTCACGATGGCCGAGAGCCCAAAGAACGTGCGCGGCAACTACTCGGTGGAGCTCACCGACGGACGGATCACCGGCGTGATCGAGAAGCCCCAGGTGGTGACGAGTCTGCTCATGGGTACGGGGACGTACCTCCTCCATCCCGAGGCGCTGCGGCGCCTCGCGACCGCCTTCGAGTCCGACTCCGCGCCCCCGGGAGACTGGTCGACCTGGATCGACCACCTGGCTCGCTCGGGCGAGCAGATTCGCGCCTTCGAGATCGAGGGGAAGTACGTCAACGTGAACGGCCGGGTGGAGCTGAATCTGGCGAACTACATGGTTCGCGCGCGTGCGTTCGAGGAGAAGAAGGCGAGTCTCGTCTACGTCGCCGACGAGCGAGAGGAGAGCGCGGGCGAAACCGTGCTTCGCTTCGCCGAGCGAGCGGAGATCGACGAGGTGGTGGTCGCCACCCGCCGGGTCACGCCGTCGCTCGAGCGGGCCAACGAGAACTCCAAGATCCGTCTCGTGCACGTGGAAGGGGCGGACACTCCCGTGGGGAGCCTGCTTCGGCGAGGCCTCGACGAGGCACAGGGGGACGTTCTCATCACCGCCTACAGCGACGACACGTTCTCTCCGCGGGATCTCCCGAAGCTGCTCGTCTATCTGCGGGATGCCGACCTGGTCGTGGGAACCCGGACGACTCGACAGATGATCGAGCAAGGATCGAACATGCGGGGCAGCGTGCGCCTCGCTCACGTGGTTCTGGCGAAGATCCTCGAGCTCCTGTGGTGGCGCTTCGATTCTCGGTTCAGCGACATTTGCTGCGTCTACCGAGCGGTGTGGAAAACGACCTACGGTCTGATCAAGGACCAACTTACCAGTACCGGCGTCGAGATCTTCCCCGAGATGGTCATCGAGGTCCTTCGAGCGCGCAAGCGTGTCATCGAGATCCCGATCAACTATTACAACAACGATCTGGAGAGCCCCCACGTGCGCGGAAAGTACCAGAACGCGACGACCTTCCTTCGCATTTTCGCTCTGATGGTGCGAAAGCGGGTGGGGGAAGCTCTCGCGCTCGGGCGCGCCGCGCGGGAGGGCCCTCGATGACCGCACCGAGAACACACGAGGGAGAATCCGAGCGCGCGGCTCGCTACCGACAGCTCGAGAAGGAGTGGCAGAACGACGTCGGCAAGGACCTGCTCGACAAGCCCTACAAGGCCCGGGGCTCCACGGCGGTCTTCCACCGGCAGTTCGACCGCATCGCCAGGGAGGTCGACCTTGGCTCACCCGGAGTGGTGCTGGAGATCGGCTGTGGGAAGGGGCACCTGCTCGCGCGCCTGAACGAGCTCCGTGCGGCCGGCGGGCCGACCATGGTCGGGATGGATCTGAGTCGGGCGGTCTTCGGGTTGCGCGGCAAGGGGCTGGTTGGCGTTCAGGGCGACGGAGAGGCCATGCCGATCAAGGATGACTCGGTGAAGGCCCTCATCTACGACGGCGCACTCCATCATCTCATCGACTACCCAGCGGCCCTCGTCGACGCCTACCGCGTCCTGGTTCCGGGAGGCTTCCTCATTCTCTTCGAGCCGGTCTCGTCCCCGTTCAGCCGCATGGTGCACCGTGTGCTCGATCCGCTGGTGTTCCGCAAGGTCGTCTACGAGTCGCCCATCGATCAGGAGTACAAGGACCACTTTCGAGAGGAACGCGTCATCGAGACGCTCCAGAACCTGGGCATGGACCTGACCTACGAGCGCACCGATTTCCTCGCCTACCCGCTGACGGGTTGCTACGCCGGCTCCGTCTTCGGGCGCTCCGAGCCCTTGATGAAGACTCTGCTGGCGGTCGAGGGGGCGTGTCGGCGGGTGCCCGGTCTTCGCCAGCTCGCTGCTGTGGTCAGCTGGCGGTTCCTGGTCGTGGCGAGGAAGCCTCCGGCGACTCCCTGAGCTCTCGAAGAACGTAGAGGCGCGAGGGCGCTGCACGCAGCCGGCTGTGCGTGTCCGTCGTCTTCGCCGCAGCTCGGGAGCCCGGAGGGTCGAGAGCCGGTCTACTCGTGCCCGCGAGGACGGGCTTCGCGCGCACGCAGACGGTCACCCCGCGCCATGAGGGGCTTGCCACCCATCGGTGACCGGCGCTTGTCTCCCGACCCTGGGCCGCCTTATGTTCCCACAGAACGTTGCGCGCATGGTCGATCTTCTCTTCGTAGGCGATATCCACCTCGGGCGGACCCCGAGCCGGATCGATTCCCTCTCCAATCACGGCCTCCGCCCCGCCGATCTCTCCCCGGCGAGGGCGTGGGCGTTGGTCGTCGATCACGCCATCGAGACGCGTGTCGACGCGGTCGTGCTCGCAGGCGACGTCGTGGAAAGTGTCGAAGACCGATTCGAGGCCTTCGGCCACCTCGAGGCCGGCGTTCGCCGCCTGGCGCAGGCAGGCATCCCGACCTACGGCGTCGCCGGGAATCACGACGTGCGCGCGTTGCCCCGCCTGGCCTCCGAGATCGAACACTTCCACCTCCTTGGCGCCGACGGAAGGTGGCAACGGGTCGCGATCGAGGGACGGGACGGAGAAATCGTCGATCTCGTAGGCTGGTCCTTCCCCCGGGCGCAGGTCCCGGAGAGCCCCCTGTCCACCTTCGACGCAACCGCACTCGTGCGCCAGGGCGTCGTCACTCTGGGTGTCGTGCACGGTGATCTCGACCAGCCTCGCAGCGTCTACGCCCCCCTGGCGCGGGCCGAACTCGAAGCCACCGGTCTGGCGGCCTGGTTCCTCGGCCACATCCATCGGCCCGACGATCTCGCCGTCGAACGCCCCATCGGTTACCTCGGCTCGCTCGCCGGACTCGACCCCGGACCGGGGGAGAGGGGTCGTCATGGCCCCTGGCACGTTCGCGTCGAACACGGCCGGATCACCTCGGTTGAACAGCTGCCACTCGCTCCCCTTCGCTACGAGAGGCTGGAGGTCACGCTCGAGGGAACCGGAGTCGAGGACGAACAAACCGCCGCCGACGAACTCGAACGCCGGGTGCGCGAGGCGATCGAACGCCGACACGACGCCATCCGCAGCGAGTTGGGCTGGCTGCGCGCCGTCGTGGTGCGGGTCCGCGTCACCGGGACGGCCCCCCGTCCGCGCTTCGTCGCCGAAGCACGCGAGGGCGGCCTCCTCGACCGCGTCTATCGCCTCGACGACAACGTTCTTTGGGTGGTCGAGAAACTCGTCGACGAATCCGTCCCCGCGCTCGACCTCGAACGACTGGCGTGCTCCGACGACCCGCCCGGTCTCCTCGCGCGCCGGCTCATCGCCCTGCAAGCCGGCTCCGCCGAGGGACTCGATCTCGCGGCGCGCTTCGACGACGAACTGCGCCGGGCCTGGCGCGCGGCGCAGCTCGAAGGGGAGCCGGGGCCACCCGAGGATCTGCGACCTCTCTTGATCCAGGCCGGATGGGAAGCGCTGCGGACCCTGCTCGCGCAGCGAAGCCCCGAGGGGAAGCAGCCTTGAAGCTGACCCGCATCGAGATCCGTCGGGCGCCCGGCATCACCGAGCCCTTCACCCTTTGCCCCGACGACGGCGTGAACATCGTCGTCGGACCCAATGGAGTCGGAAAGACGACCTTCGCCCGTCACGTGCGCCGGCTCCTTTGGCCCCAGACCGACCGCGAGCCCTCGCCGATGACCGACGTCGAAGCGCTTTTCGATGACGAGGGCGACACCCTGAGCGCACGCCGGGAGGGTCGACGCGTTCGTTGGCAACGCGATGGCCGCGAGGGGGCCGCCCCCGCGGTCCCCGACGAACACCTCGCTCGCTGCTTCTCCCTGGGCATTCGCGATCTGCTGGCCGGGGACGAGCAAACCGACAAGCAACTCTCCGCCGACCTGCTTCGCGAGATGGCGGGCGGATACGACGTCGAAGAGGCGCGAAGTCACTTCCGGCCCAGTCTGCCGCGCAAGGCCAAGACCGACGCACGCGACGCCGCGGCCGAGGTTGCACGGATCGAAGAGGGATTCCGACGCCTGGCGGAAGAGGAAGCCGAACTCGCCGGCCTCGAAGCCGGGATCGACCGGGCGCGCGCGGAGAAGACTCGCCTCGACCTCCTGCGTCGGGCGCTCGACCGCGCCGAACTCGAGGCCCATCTCCGGGAACAGAAGCGGGCGCGGACGGCCTTTCCCCCGGAGATGAGTCGCCTGCGAGGCGACGAGGAAATCCGCCTCGCGACTCTGGAGCAGGCCTGTCGTCAGGAGGACGACGAAATCCTCCGCCTCGACGGCGAAATCGCCGCCGAGCAGACCCGTCGCGACGGAACCGGCCTCGACCGTGACGTCGCCCGCGAGACCCTCGTCGCCTG
>JAPOLW010000858.1 GCA_029976905.1 bacterium
GCGATCGCGGCGCCGCACCGCGCGATCGCGCGGTCCGCGCGTCGCCTCGCCTCGGAACCGTTCGAGTACCCGTCCGAGTCGCGTTCAAAAGCTCCGGCGGCGCGCGTCCCCAGCGACGCCGCGCGACACGCCGCGGCGTCGCGCTCGACGACGAAGGCGTCGTCGTCGTCGAGCGCCGCGAACGCCTCGAGCGCCTCCTCCACTTTTGTCCAGTCGCGGTTTTTTTCAGCATCCGCCGCCGACGCGAGAGCCGCCATAGCCGCGAGGTCCTTTTTTTTCCGCGACGCGCACGCCGCGTTCCCGGGGTCCACGCGAAGGCAGTCGCGCAGCGCCGCGGCGGACGCCGCCAGCGCGCTCGAGGCGAACGCCGACCCCCGAGACCGCTCGCCGCGGAGGGGGCGCACCGGTCGACCGCGGTGGCGTTTTGTGTTGACGTCCGAAGAATCTGAGGCGCGAGTGGACGGCGTCGCGACCGGACGCGCCGCCATCGCGCTCGCGGTCATCGCGCGCATGTCTCCCGCCAGCGCTCGCTGGAGGACCTCCCGGGTACCGCGGGGCGCGTTCGATGCGAGGCCGTTCGCGTCACGACCGCTCGCGGCGCACTGCGTGTCGCGCGTCGAGACGTCGT
>JAPOLW010000859.1 GCA_029976905.1 bacterium
GCGCGTCGCCGCTGGCAAGTTCACGAAGATCGGGGACGCCGCTGGCGCGTCCGGCGGTGACGCCTCCGGCGAGGCGCCGGAGACGCCCTCGTCTGCGAAGCTCGAGATTCTCGGCCGCGTCAACGACGATGGAGAGCTCGCGCACGACGACGACGAGCTTCCCGACAACCTGTTCGACGCGGTCGCGACCGCGGCGGTCGCCACGGAGCAGGCCATCAGCGCGGGGTCCCTGGGGAACCTGGTCGAGCTCCGGATCCCCGAGCTGTGGGACCCCATCTCCGGGAACGTCATGGCCGAGGCTGGCGACCAGCTCAAGGTGTGGGAGATCACCCGCGAGTACGCCGCGCAGCTGTGCGAGCGCATGGGTCCCGACTCCAAGGTCAAGGCGGTGTTCCCCGACGCGGGATGCGCGGCGATGCTCAAGGCGAGGTGGCCCGACGCGCCGTTCGCGATCGCATCCGCTAACGACCGCCTGCTGTACCAGGACGGTGACGAGGTTCTCGTGTTTGCCGCGCCCGATCCCCCGTCGCTCGAGAAGGTGACGTCCACGACCAAGCTGGCAAACGAAAACGGCGCCGCGGTTGTGCTCGTTAACCCCAGGCTGGCGTCCGGCGACGCGGGCATC
>JAPOLW010000860.1 GCA_029976905.1 bacterium
CTGATCGTCACGAATCTCGCCCTCGATGGGGTCTGACCAGAACTCCACAATGCCCCCGGCACTGGGCTGCAGGGCGTCATTAGTGGCATTGAGCCGCGCTTCGAGAGAATCTGGCAATCGCGCAATGCGTTCGGGCTTTGGCAACTTCTCGCCGTGCACAGCCAATAGCACCATGGCCTCAACCAGCGACTCCACGACAAAAGCATCGTCGGCGTCATCTGGATTAGCAAAACGCATGGCATAGCAGAGCTCAGAGACGCGGTGCTCCACCTGAATCCGGGTATTCATCTCCATGAAGAAGTGCTGGTCACGATCGACAATACATTCAAAGGTCGACACCGAATCGAGGCCGACTGCCTCTCCAAAGCGAGCCGCTTCAGCCTCCATCACGTCCAGCGTCTTAACGTCTTGAGCGAGCACTGCGGCCTCATCGGCCGCACCAGCCTGTGAAGCCCGCGCCTCGGCCGCCTGGAGCGACTCCCGCGTCACCGACACTTCGAGGAGCTTCTGCTCATGCATCTGTAGGGAGCAGTCTCTGCCACCCAACGTAATGCACCAGTCACCATTCCCGATCACCTGAATCTCTTGATGCCGGGTGGTTTCAATGTTGAGCTCGACCAGAAC
>JAPOLW010000861.1 GCA_029976905.1 bacterium
GAGAGGCGGGCGTTCCCTTTTTCAGCACGTCTGCCTCCGAGTTCGTGGAGCTCTACGTGGGCATGGGCGCGCTTCGAGTTCGGCAACTGTTCCAGGAGGCCCGACGGGCGTCCGGCGGGGCTGCGATCGTGTTCATCGACGAGATCGACGCGGTGGCCAAGGACCGCGAGGGCGGCGGCAAGTTCAAGAGCGGCGGAAACGACGAGCGGGAGCAGACGCTCAACCAGCTCTTGACCGAGCTGGACGGCTTCAACTCGGAGACGGGCTTGGTGATCTGCATTGCGGTGGGTATTGAACTCGACCGAATTGCGCTCGCACGCCCCGACGCTCTCACGCCCCGACGCTCTCACTCGCGCTTCGCTCGTTCGCCAGGAGGAGATGGTGAAAGGGGAAGAGAAGACGAGGCTCTTGTTCGAGCAGGACCCGTATGGGTGCGGCGACGAGTTGCTGGAGAAGCGCCTCGCTCGCGATCCGTTTGCAAACGGCGCGATCGACGCCGACCGGTGTCCGGCGCTCGCGCCGGCGTTCGACGCGTGCATGCGCGACGAGGTGAGCACGCTGCTGGGACCGGGGAGCTTGCCGTGGTGGAACTAGGTGTGGTAGTATTGCATTGTTCGATT
>JAPOLW010000862.1 GCA_029976905.1 bacterium
CACCTCGGGGAACATTCTTTGGAGCGTGCGCACGCGCGTCGCCAGACTCTCCTCGTAGTCCTCGACGCGCAGCTTGCGTTTATCCACCTTCGCCTTCGGGGTCAACGCGGGGTGGAACACGACTTCGTTTTCGCGCGAACCGCGCGGTTCGGTCCCGGCGGTGGAGTCTCCGCGCGGCGGGAGCGGAGACAGCGGCGCCGTCCAGTCGGCGTCGCGGAGCGCGCGCTCGAGGCGATGCGTCTGCTTGGCGCCGAGCTGGAGGACGAGGCGGGTGATGCGGACGCGGGCTCCTACGAGGAGGCAGCCTCCTCCTTGGACTCGAGCCGCGACGAGAACGCGGTGCTGGAGCGCGCGAGCGTCGTCGCGTCCACCTCCGGAGGTGGACCCTCCTCCTCCTCGGCTTCGTCCGCTTCCATCTGCCACGCCTGGACGCGCGCGCGAGAACTCGACACGGCATCGTCCTCGTCCGCGTCGTCCGCGCCGGTCGCGCGGCGACGCTCGCGCTCTCTCTCCCGACGCGCCTCGCGCGCCTCCGCGTCCTCCACGCCTCCCTTGGAACAGCAGCACCCCATCGCGCGCCGCGTGCTCTGGACGCGAGAAGGTTGACGAAACGCGGT
>JAPOLW010000863.1 GCA_029976905.1 bacterium
CCGCCCAAGGTTCAGCAGCTGACGCTGGCCGCCGCTGAGGTTGAACCGGCAGGGATCCAACACAGTGTCCAGACCCTGGGGCAGTTGTTGCAGCACCGGGCCCAGGCCCAGGGCCTCACACATCTGATGGAGTTCGTCGTCGCTGATGGATGCGTCCCAGAGGGTGAGGTTGTCGCGCAGGCTGATGTCCAGCAGGGCGTCCTCCTGACGCACCATCGCGATTGCCCGAGTGCGTTGCTCGCGCGGAATGCTCAGCAGCGGTTGTCCGTTGAGCAGCACCTGACCGGAGTCCGGTTGCAGCAACCCGGCGATCAGGTTGAGCAGGGTGCTTTTGCCGCAGCCGCTCGGCCCCGTGATCGCCACCCATTCCCCGGGCGCCACCGCCAGATCCACCCCATTCAGCAGCGGCTGCTTGTTCGGGGTGTGCCCGAAGCCGAGTTGTTGCACCTCCACGGCCACGGCCGATTCAGCCGCGAGCTGTCCCGTGGGGGATTCAGGGTCGAGCAACAGGGCATCAACGGGTTCCTCGTCGAGGGCGACCAGGGCCTCGAGGGGTTCCCCGATCTGGCGCCATCGCCTTTGCTGGCGCTGCATTCGACTCAACACCCACCACCAC
>JAPOLW010000864.1 GCA_029976905.1 bacterium
GAACAGCACTGCAGCGACTGCAAATCATCAAGGGCTGGGAGAAGAATGGCGAGACCCATGAGCAGGTTTATGATGTGGCCTGTTCAGACGGATTGACCCCCGATTCCGATACGCACCGCTGCCCCGACAACGGGGCCAAAGTGAATCTTGCCGATTGCAGCATTACAGAAGGGGTGGGTGCTTCCGAACTGAAGACTGTCTGGGAAGATCCGGATTACGACCCGGATAGTCGCGCCTTTTATTATGTCAGGGCGCTGGAAAATCCGACCTGTCGCTGGTCAACCTGGGACGCATTGCGTGCGGGGGTCGAGCCCAGGCCAGATTTGCACAAGACACTCCAGGAGCGGGTATGGAGCTCGCCGATTTGGGTCCGATGACAGCGCCGGTAACTGCATTGTGATGAGATGGCCTGCGGCCCAGCGGGCTTATCTTTCAGTTCCGTTCGATCAGTAAAGCACTGCCGCTGCCAGCGGCGCCACTGGCGGCCGCCGGTTGCGGTTGCATGTTGGGAAGCATGTGGTTGAGCGCGGTCGAGATCTCGCCGAAGTCTGGAGCGCGCATGCGGAGGTGTTCACGTCGGCGGGGGTACTGAGCAACGCCGAGTGCGCGCGGGAGG
>JAPOLW010000865.1 GCA_029976905.1 bacterium
GATCAAAGCCGCGGCGCTGGTTGCAGTCAAGCATGAAGCTCATGTCGGTGACCTTGCTGATGTCCCACCAGTTCATGACGCAATCGTCGCCGGCGAAGTTGGTCTTCTGGCATTCCTTGACGGCGTTGGTGACGTCGGTCTTGGTCTCAAAACCGGTGCGCCTCCAAGTGCCGGCAGCCTTGGCGTCCGCGATGGCCTTCTCGGCAGCCTCCTTCTCGGCCATGACGCGCGCGAAGATGTCCGCCTCCGACTCGACCGGGATGGCAATCTCCTCGATGAGAGAGCCGTTGTCCTCGACGACCTCCTCGACGACCTCCTCGACCTTCGCCGCCTTTTTCGCGGGGGCCACTCTGCGGCCGGGGAGGTTGATCTTGGGGAAGCTGAACCCGGCGAACGGGTTCTTGGGCGCCGCCTTCACCGGCTCGGGCTCGGGCTCGGGCTCGGGCTCGGGCTCGGGCTCGGGGGCCCTCACCGGGGGCGGGGCCGCCTTCTTGGGCGCGGCGGTCGCCTTGTACACCTTGCGGTCCGCGGCAGAGAGCATGGTGATGATGGAGCGCTCCTCGTTCTTGGCAGCGTTGATGGCGCGCGTGGCGGCCACCTTGGCGACCGAGTC
>JAPOLW010000866.1 GCA_029976905.1 bacterium
CGGCGGGAAGCAGGTCCGGCCCGACTGCGGATCCGGGCACAGGTTCGGGCCGGTTCGCGGCGAGAAGCGCGCGCGCGCTCAGAACGTCGCCGCGGTAACACGCCCAGTGGAGAGGCGCGTCTCCGCGCGCGTTTGCGGCGTTGGGGTCGGCGCCGCGCGAGATCAGAAACTTCGCCGCCTCCGATTGAGACGCCGCCGCGGCCACCACCAGAGGTGTCGCGCCGGTCTCGTCGCGCGCGTCCACGTCGCACTCGGGGACGCTCAGGAGGCGCTCGAGCGCGGCGACGTCGCCGAGCTCGGCGGCTTCATGAAGCGTGCACGAGGGCGGAGACGACGAGGAAAGATGCGCGCCCGCCGCGCCGGCGGACGCCTCCGCCTCCGCCTCGGGGTATGAAAGCGAGAAAGCCCTGGCGGGCCTGGAGGCTTTGAACCTGGAGGGAAACTGCCTGGCGGAGTGGTCGGAGGTGGAGACGCTCGCGGCGCTCCCGAACCTCGCGCGTCTGCACCTGGGCGGCAACCGGCTGAAACGCGTGCGGTACCCGTCGCGCGCGTCGCGCGAAGACGAAGACGCGCGCGCGCCGTTCGCGTCGCTTCGCGGTTTGTTCCTGGCG
>JAPOLW010000086.1 GCA_029976905.1 bacterium
TCTCGGCGCTGGGGCTCGAGCCGAGGCCGCCCCATCCCGGTGGGTACGAACTGGCGCCCTTCGACGAGTCCCTGCTCGCCCCGGTGCGTGCGCGCCCGCCTCTCTATCGAAGGGTTTGAGCCGGCGTTCCCGGCCTCACCGTCGAGGGAGCGTCGTAGCGTGCTTCGATCTCCACGAGGAGTTCGGGGCGACAGAGTTCCGCGGGTACGAATTCGAGCTCCGCTCCGGGCATCCGTTCGGGCACGGCCTGCTTCAGGAAGGCGAGGTCGTCGGCGCGGACGTAGTACACACGCACTTCGCGCGGAACGATCGGTGTCTCTCCGCGTGCGGCGTCCGCGACTGAGACGAGATTGCGGATCGTCTCGTCGAGTTGGCGATCGACGTCGCCGTGGTGTCGGCTCGCCTCGCCGACCACGCTTGCGGTCCCGCCCACGAGGAGCCAGGTCGCCGAATCGGTCTCGAGAAGCGTCGCCCGGGCGAAGCAGGGGGGGTGGGGGCCGAAGTCGGCGGAATATCGGTGCGCATCCACCTGACGGGGGTTTTCGATCGAGCGTCCGGGGGCGATCGCGGCAAGGCAGTGGATGGCGAGTGCCGAGCCCCGATGGCCGACACCGCTGGCGGTCGGCAAGTGGCGCGCCATCTCCTCGGGCGAGTCGTAGCGGCGCAGGAAGGCCTCGTAGCGGCCGGTATTGAACACCATGTACCGGTGTCGGAGAGATCCCAGGGGCTCGAGGATGCCCGGTACGAAATTCCACATTCGCACCGGCGCGGCGGGTCGTCTTCCCTCCAGTGCGCCGGCAATCGCGTCGTAGGCGGCGACCGTAGCGGTGCGAAAGCCCTCCGCGTCCAACGTGCGCGCGTCGTCGATGACCGCCGAAGTGAGGGCGAATCGCTCACCCCAGCGGACCCGGGCGTGGATTCCGCCCGCCTCCTCGACGCGGTGGTCTTCCCCGGCCGCCACGAGGCGAAGGGCCCACGCGGGCGGTTCGAGCGAGCAACACCCCTCCATGGCAGAGAGTCTAGCAACCGTGGCTGCCCCACGGGAGCGTTCGACGCCGCGCAGCGGTTCGTTAAGGTGCCAGGACGCCATGAAGACCCTGCTCGGCCTGGTGCTTTCGCCTCTGGTCCTCGGCTGTATCGCCTGGGGGGCGGCCGCCTTGTGGATCGACGGCCCGGCCTCGCGCGCCTTCGCTGGTGCCTGGGCCGTCGGCTTCGTGACGGCGTCCCTGACCATCTTCCTCGTCGTCCGCCCCATCCGTCGGGCCCTCGCCGTCTTCGCCGTCGCCTTCGGCCTGGTGCTTTCGTGGTGGCTCCTGATCGAGCCGAGCAACGACCGAGACTGGGAGCCGTCGGTGGCGCGCACGCCGCATGTGACGCTCGACGGAAATCTCCTGACGGTGCACGGACTGCGGAATTTCGACTATCAGTCGGAGACCGAATTCGAGGAGGTCTGGGAGGAACGAATCTACGACCTCTCCCGACTGACCGGCGTGGACCTCTTTCTCTCCTACTGGTCGTCGCCGCTCATCGCGCACACGATCATGTCGTGGACCTTCGAGGAGGGTCCTCCTCTGGCGATCTCCATCGAGACGCGCAAAGAAACGGGGGAGGAGTATTCCGCCGTTCTCGGCTTCTTTCGCCAATTCGAGTTGTACTACGTCGTCGCCGACGAGCGGGACGTCGTACGCCTGCGGACCAACTATCGCGGCGAGGACGTCTACCTCTATCCGCTGCGGGTGCCTCGGGAGAGGGCCCGCCGTTTGCTGGTCGACTACGTGGCTCGCATCAATGCGCTCGCGCGTGAGCCCGCCTGGTACAACGCCGCGACCCACAATTGCACGACGACGATTCGTCATCACACGCATGCGATCGGGAATGCCGGCCCCTGGGACTATCGCTTCCTGGTCAACGGTCACATCGACGAGATGGCCTACGAGCGGGGCGTGATCGACACCCGTCTCCCCTTCGCGGAGCTGCGCGAACGCAGCAACGTGGTGCAGGCCGCCATCGCGGCCGACGACGATCCGGACTTCTCGGCCCGGATCCGCGACGGGATCCCCGGCGGCTGACGAGGCCGCTCCAATCCCGACGCGCGCGGAGGTCTCGCCTTCGTGGTACCCTTGCCCAGGCCATGTTCCGGTTGTTGGACCCGCGCAACGCAGAGTCGTTCGACCTGCCGGCCCCCGCCTCTCCCCGGCGCCCCTGGGTGCTCGCGTCGGTGCCTCGCTCGGGCAGTACGCTACTTTGCCGTGTCCTGTGGGACACCGGTGGAGTGGGCGCTCCAAAGGAGTACCTCAACCCCATGCAGTTGCGCGACTGGGAGGTGCGTCTGGGAACCTCTGCCCTCTCGCGTTTTGGATATGGACTCCTGCGCGGCCCGGCCGTCGGTCTGGCGCGCGGCCGCGGCTGGAGTCGCGATCGCCTGGTTGCGCATCTCGAACGCGTGCGTCGGCGTCGTAGTGATTCGAGCGGCCGCTTCGGTCTCAAGTTGCACTACCACCATTTCGAGAGCTGGTTCCTGGCGCGCCAATGGGATCCCGAGGAGATCCTGGCTCCGGTGCGGTGGATCCGGATCTACCGCAAGGATCGGCTCGCGCAGGCCGTGTCGTGGGCGCGAGCATTGCAGACGGGGCGGTGGGCGCACCATCAGCGCAGCCTCGCGCCCGCGTTCTACCGACCGAACCAGATCTCCCGGCTGCTCGCCGAAATCGAACGCCAGGAAGCGGGGTGGGATGCGTTCTTTGCAGCGCGGGGAATCGAGCCCTTGCGTACCTCCTACGAGGACGTGTCGGGCGACCTCGCCGGGACGGTGCGTCGTGTGCTGCACCACCTCGAGGTGCCGGGTGCAGCGAGCGCCTGCGTGGCGGCGCCGGATCTGCGACCGCAAGCGGACGAACTCAACGCGCGTTGGATTGCGCGCTATCGGGCGGCGCACGCCCTTCCGACGGGATCCTGACCCGGGCCCGGCGCCCCTTCCCTCTCGTCGGCGCTCGCGCAAGCCAGATGGCGGCGCACGAAGGGGGCGAGCGAGTCGGCGAGGCGTCGCTGCAGGCGGGGCGTCGGATGCCCGTCGTCGGGAAGCATGACCTCTTCCCACGGGAGGGTTGCAAAGGCGTTCTCGGCGACGGGGTAGAGGGAGAGGAAGGGGAGGTCGCGGCTCGCGGCCCAGGCGCGCGCGTGTTTTTCGAGGTTGCGGGCATGCGCGTGATGGGCCGCGGGGACGCGCGGCACGAGGGGGCCCAGAGCGAAGACGCCAACGAGAAGGGGGATGTCGCGCGCCTCGAGGCCGTCGGCGAAGCGGTCGAGATAGACGGCGCTCGCACGCCACTGTGGCCCGAAGGCTTCGGGCGGCACGATGATCGGGGTGATGGGGTCGGGTTCGACGTCCGGCCATGGCGCGTCCCGATTGCGGCGGATGTCGGCCTCGAGGGGCGTTTCGGGCTCTCCGGCGAGGACGGCCCGGGCGAGCGTCATGAGGCGGGAGCCACTGGAAGTCTCGAGCCGGGGAAGATCGAAATAGCGCTCTTCGCCAATGCGGTCGTCGCGTAGGTCGTTCTCGTAGAGCAGGAGGAGCACCGCATCGGGTTCGAGCGCGAGATAACGCGGCAGGTTGGCGGCGTACAGCAGGGGACTCCCGCCCTGCATCGCCGCGTTCACCACGGTCCAATCGTCGTCGCCGCTTGGACCACCGCCTCCGCGTCGCGTCGACAGCAGTGGGGCCAGACTTTCTGCGAATTCGACGCCGTGGCCTTCGGGGATGGAGTCGCCGACCAGCAGGAGGCGCCGCCCGCCCCGGTCGTGGATCTCGGGTCCGCGAAAGCCGCGTTCGTTGATGGCGTACTCGACGGTGTAGGAAGATCGCTGGGCCCGATAGCGCGCGCCGGGGAGGAACGTCATCAGATACGGACGCAGGGAGGCGACGTAGGGATTGGCGGCGTACGGATCGATCGTGCGCGGCGGAGGAGGGGGCGGCAGCCCGCGCGCGGGACGAGCCAGGCGCACGGCCCCTTCGGCGGCGAGCAGGCTGAGAAGCAGGGCGGCGGCGGCGACGCCAGGCCGGCGAAGGTCCCCCATGGTCGCGGTCCTATCAATCGAGGCCCACCGCGTCGACGGCGGGCGCTTTCCCCGGTGCACAGCGCGCGGTAGGAAAGGGCCGTGGACGACTCCCCTGCCGACAGCAATTTCGGTCCGCTGATCCGGACACGTGTGCGGGTCGCCTCGTGGAATCTCTGGGGGCGGTGGGGACCCTGGGAAGCCCGTCAGGAGCCCATCCGCCGGACGCTGGCCGACATCGATGCCGACGTCGTCGGCCTCCAGGAAGTCTGGGCCGAAGACGGCCGCACGCAGGCCGCGATGCTCGCCGACGCGTTCGGCTTCCACAGCGCCTACGGATCGCGTCTGGATCTTCCCGACTTCCACCTGGGGATCGGCATCCTTTCCCGCTGGCCGATCGTCGGCGTCGAAAAGCGTCCGCTTCCCGCGGCGGACGAACCCGACGAGTGCCGTCTCGTTCTGCGCGCCGACATCGACGGACCGCGCGGACCTTTCCAGGTCTTCACGACCCACTTGAACTGGCGCTTCGACCACAGCCACGTGCGCCAGGAACAGGTTCGCGAGATCGCACGATTCATCGCCGCGTCGCCCCGGCGCACCTACCCGCCCATTTTGTGCGGCGATCTCAACGCCACGCCCGATGCCGATGAGATTCGCATGCTCACGGGGCGCACGCGGGTGCCGTCGCGCAGGTTGGTTTTCCACGACGCCTGGGAGGTCGCCGGGGATGGCTCCCCGGGCTTCACCTGGGAGAACAGCAATCCGTTCGCGGCCCGGGACCTCGAGCCCGACCGACGAATCGACTATGTCCTGGCCGGCTGGCCGAAGCCGGGAGGCGCCGGACAGGTCGTGGCGGCGCGCGTCGCGGGTCGCGCGCCGGTCGGCGGCGTCCACCCGTCCGACCATGCCGCGATCGTGGCCGATCTGCGTTACTGAGCCGCCGGCGTCGCCAGGCCGACGGCGGCCGCGCCTCGATCGTCGCATGGTGCGTTGACTCCGGGGGCGCGGCTGGCTAGAGCAGGCGCGGTCCTGACCGATCGGTCGAGAACGCCCGGTCAGGCGGCCGGAGTTCCTGTTTGCAAGGCTTTTTCCGGGTCCAAGCGGGCCCGTGATCAAGGAGGGGTTGGACCATGGCCGGAGCGGTTTTGGTCGGGGGTTTGGAGGCGATTACGGGTCTCACCGAGAGGGCCCGGCGCGCGGCAGATCAGGCTCGCTCACATCTGCTCGGCCTCCAGGCTGCCGATGGATACTGGCATTTTTCGATGGAGGCCAATGCGACGATGGACGCCCAGTACATCTTCGCAAACCGCCTGCTCGGCCGCTCGGTCCCCGAAGCGGAGCGTCGCCTCGGCGACCATCTGCTTTCCACCCAGCGGCCCGATGGCAGTTGGGCGATCTACCACGGAGGACCCGGCCACCTGAGTTGCAGCGTCGAGGCCTACTTTGCCCTGAAACTTCTGGGGCATCGGCCTGACGAGCCCGCGATGGCGCGCGCCCGTCGATTCATTCGCAATCAGGGCGGTGCCGTCGAGGCGGGGGTCTTCACGCGGATCTTCCTCGCCTTCTTCGGCCAATTCCCCTGGGAAGGTGTGCCTGCCCTACCGCCGGAACTCATGCTGCTGCCCGAGCGGTTTCCCCTCTCGGTCTATCGCATGTCGAGTTGGGCGCGCTCGACGGTGGTCCCTCTTTTGATCCTACTCCAGCACCGCCCCTCCTACGACGTTCCCCCGGGACAGGGCATCGAGGAGTTGTGGGTCGCCCCGCCGATCCCGGCCGACGTTCGCTTTGCGGCCGACCAGGAAACGTTCACGTGGCGCAATGCGTTCCTCGCGCTCGATCGGGTTCTCCGGCTCTTCGACCTTCTGCCCGTTCGCCTGCGACAGCGCGGCCTGGAACGGGCGTTGCACTGGGTGCTCGAGCGGCAGGATCGCAACGGTGGCTGGGCGGGTATCCAACCGGCGATGGTGAATTCGGTACTCGCGCTGCGCGAGATGGGATGCGCCGAGGACCACCCCGCCGTCGCGGCGGGCGTGCAGGCGCTCGACGATTTCCTCGTCGAGCGCGAGGGGCATCTGCTCTTCCAACCCTGTGTCTCCCCGACCTGGGATACGGCGCTCACCGTGCGCGCCCTGCTCGAAGTCGGCGACTCCCCGGATGCCGAACACGTGACGCGGGCGTTGCGCTGGCTCGAGGGGTGCCAGATCCATCGCCCCGGCGATTGGTCGGTGCTGCGCCCTGAACTTCCGGCTGCGGGCTGGGCCTTCGAATTCGCCAACGACTGGTACCCCGACGTCGACGACTCGGCCGTGATTTTGATGGATTTCGCCCTGGCCGGCGAGACCCGGAGCGAGGTCTTCCAGCGTGGCCTGGAGTGGACGCTTGGGATGCAGAGCCGTGACGGCGGGTATGGCGCCTTCGACGTCGAGAATACGCTCGAGCTCTGGAACAAGATTCCGTTCGCCGACATGGAGGCGATGATCGATCCCCCGACCGAGGATCTGACCGGACGCTTGTGCGAGTTGATGGGCGTGCTCGGCATGCCGCACGACGACCCGCGCGCGCTGCAGGCGCGCGCGTTCCTTCGCCGGACGCAACGCTCCGATGGCTCGTGGTGGGGCCGCTGGGGCGTGAACTTCATCTACGGAACCTGGTCCGTGCTCGTCGGGCTCCGGGCGCTGGGTGCACCCGAGGACGAAGACATGATCGAACGGGGGTGTGCGTTCCTGCGCTCCTACCAGAACGAAGATGGCGGCTTCGGAGAGAGTTGCGGGACCTACCACGGTGCGAAGGAGCCGGAACGCGGGCCGAGCACACCGTCGCAGACGGCGTGGGGCGCGCTGGGGCTTCTGGCCGGCGAGGGGCGCGTGACTCCCGAGATCGCGGCCGCGATCAACTATCTGTGCCACGCCCAGGCCGCCGACGGTAGCTGGCCCGAGCCGGAGTTCACCGGAACGGGCTTTCCGGGCCACTTCTACCTGCGTTACGACGGGTATCGGAATTTCTTCCCCTTGATGGCGCTTGGCCGTTATCAGCAGGTTGCCGGAGCGACGACATGACCGCGCGGCCCCGCCTGCCCCGGAGTCTCCTGGGGACCGGGCCTGTGACCTGCGTCCGATTCCGGGGGCGGCGGGAGGTGGCCGCGTGACGTCGGATCTCGAAGGTGCCTACGCGGTTTGCGAGAAGATCGCGGCCGAGCACTACGAGAACTTCACGGTCGCCTCGCGTGTCCTGCCCCGGTCCGAGCGATGCCACCTAGCGGCGCTCTACGCCTACGCCCGTGGGGCCGACGACATTGCCGATGAGCCGGGCTTTCCGGGGGACCGCGCCGAGGCTCTCGATGCCTGGGAGGCGCGACTCGATGACGCTCTTGCCGGCCGGCCGGCGCCGCCGGTCTTCCTGGCAACCGCCCACACGGTCGCGGCGCGCAACCTCTCCGACGAACCGTTGCGCGCGTTGTTGCGTGCCTTTCGCTACGACGTCGCGTTCGCGCCCTTTGCGGACTTCGCGGCGCTCCGGGCCTACTGCGCCAATTCGGCCGATCCGGTCGGGCGATTGGTTCTGGGTTTGTTCGGCATCCGCGACGACGCACTTTTCGCGCTCTCCGACGACGTCTGCACCGGGCTCCAACTCGCGAACTTCTGGCAGGACCTCTCGGTCGACCTCGCGCAGGAGCGTTGCTACCTGCCGCTCGACGAGATCGCAGCGCTTCCGGGCGCCACCGACGCTCTGGCGCGTCGCGAGAGCAACGAGGCCTTCGTGCAGCTGCTCGCCCAACAACTCGAGCGCACCCGTCGGCTTCTGGAATCGGGAGACGTTCTAGCCGACCAGCTGCCGATGCGGGCGGCGCTCCAGATTCGTCTCTTCGCGCGCGGTGGACTCCGCATCGTCGCCGCGGTGGAAGCGCTGGGCGGCAACATCCTCCAGCGGCGTCCCTCGCTCGAGCGATCCGACTTCGTCCGCGTGCTCCTCGCCGCCTTCCGTCGGTCCGTTTCGGCACGGCGGTTCCGCAGGGGCACCCCGGGTCGGCCGGTCGGGCACGCCGACGAACGGAGAAAGGAATTCGCATGACGGCTCCGGGATTGGCGCGGCTGGCGCATGAGTATTCGTTGGCTCCCCATGAAGCTCTGCATGACGACCTGGCGCATTGCCGCTCGATCGTGCGATCGAGCGGGTCCAGCTTCCACTACGCATTCTATCTCCTTCCGCGTCCCGAGCGCGACGCGCTCTGCGCGGTCTACGCCTTCTGTCGGGCCGCCGACGACATTGCGGATGCCGCTGGCGTCACCGCGCCCGGGGAGCGTCTCGATGCCTGGCGTCGCGAGGTCGACCGCGCCTACGGCGGGCGGCCCGTGCACACGATCGGGCGGGCACTTTGCTGGGCGATCGATTCCTTTGCGCTGCCCCGCGAGCCCTTCGACGATCTCATCGACGGTGTCCAGGGCGACCTGACGACGAGTCGATACCAGACCGCGGCGGATCTCGAGCGCTACTGCTACCGCGTCGCGTCCACCGTGGGGCTCTTGTGCGTGCGTATTTTCGGAGCGGCCAAGGGGGTTGCCGACCGGTATGCGGTCGATCTGGGCAAGGCCTTCCAGCTCACGAACATCCTACGGGACCTCGGCGAGGACGCAGCTCGGGGGCGGATCTACCTCCCGATGGAAGATCTGGAGCGGGTCGGATGTCGGGAAGAGGTGCTGCTCGCGCGCGAGCAGACGCCCGCGGTGCGCCGGTTGATCGATCTGGAGGTGGCGCGAGCGCGCTGGTGGTACGCGCAGGCTGAAGTCGCGCTCTCCGAAGATGCAGTCCTTGCCCGACGCCTTGCCCCCGCCGGGGCGATGCACCGCATCTACGAAAGTCTTCTCGACCGGGTCGCCGCGGCAGGAACGCGCGTTCTCGCAGAACGCATCCGGGTGCCGGCGCCGAGTCGGGCCTGGTTGGCCGCCCGCGCGTGGCGCCGGGGAGGACGCCCGGCATGAGCGAGGGGCGGCCGCTGCGGTTGGCCGTGGTCGGCGGCGGGGTGGCGGGGATGGCCGCAGCGCTTTCCCTTGCCGACCGTGGGTACGCGGTGACGCTCTTCGAACGTCGCCCGTTTCTCGGCGGGCGCGTCTACTCGTTCCGGGACGAGGCTTCCGGTCGTCCTCTCGACAATGGGCAGCATGCCATGCTGGGCTGTTACCAGGAGACCCTCGCGTTCTTGCAGCGCATCGACGCCCAGGATCTGCTGTACTGGCACGGTCTGCGCCTGGAGATGCGCGAAGCGGGTGAGCGGGGTGATCTCGACGCGGGCTCGACGCCGGCGCCCTTTCACCTCGTGCGAGCCCTGCTCGGATACCGCCTGCTCTCGGCGCGGGAACGCCTCGGAGCCATGGTCGGTGCAGCCCGGTTGCTTTTGCGTTGGAAGCGAACGCCGCAGTGGTTCGACGAGCGCACGGTGCGCGAGGCGCTCGTCGCCTTCGGCCAGGGCGAAGCCGTCTGTCGACGGCTCTGGGATCCGATCGCGATCGCGGCGCTGAACGCGGACCCGTCCGAGGCGTGTGCCTCGCTCTTCGCCGCAGTCGTGGAGCGGGCCTTCTTCGGTCGCGCCCGGGACGCCTCGATCGTTCTGCCTGCGGCGCCGCTCGAGGACGTCTTCGGGGGGCCCGGTCGTCGCGCACTTGTCGGGGCGGGCGTCGACGTTCGCGCCCGCACCACCGTAGTCGCGGTGGATCTCGACGAGCAGGGTCGTGTGGCCGCGATCCGCACGCGCAACGGAGACGAGTTTCGTTGTGACGGGGTGATTCTGTCGACGCCGCCGCGCGCCCTGCGCGCGATGTCGCTGGGGGGGCGCCCCGCCGCCGCGGTCCTCGGGCCGTGGTTGGAGAATCTCGTGGAGGCCGCGCCCATCGTCTCGGTGCACGTACCCGTGGCCGGCCCCGTGGATCTCCCGGCCATGGTCGGTCTTCTCGGAACCACGACCCAGTGGGTCTTTCACTCGGATCGTGTGCTGCGCGTCGTGGCGGGAAACGACGGCGAGACGATGCTGAGTTGTGTCGTCAGTGGTGCTGCGGATCTCGACGGAGTCGAGGATCGAGAAATCGCGAGGCGCACGGTGGCCGATCTTCGTGACCTCATGGCGGAGCTTGGACCAATCGACGTCGAGCGTGTTCGAGTGGTTCGAGAGCGCAACGCGACCATCGCGGCAACCATCTCCGCGACCGCCTCGCGGCCCGATCCGGTCACCGCGGTTCCGGGGCTCCATCTTGCGGGGGATTGGGTGCGCACGGGACTGCCGGCAACGATCGAGGGGGCGGCCCTGAGCGCGCGACTTGCCGTCGAGGCGATCCTTCGACACCCGCGGGCCGCCGGCGCACCCGCGGCCGCGGAGCGGGCCGCGTGATCACGGCGGTCGCCGCCGCTGCACTCGCGGCCTGGCTCTACCTCTGCTTCTGCCACGGGCGCTTCTGGCTCACGGGGGAGCGTCTCGAGGAAGACGGCCCGGATCCCGAGTTCTGGCCGGAGGTCGTCGTGGTGGTTCCGGCCCGCGACGAGGAGGATGTGATCGAGCGCTCCCTCGGGTCGCTTCTCGCGCAGGACTACCCGGGCCGGTTTTCGGTTGTCCTCGCCGATGACGAAAGTCGC
>JAPOLW010000867.1 GCA_029976905.1 bacterium
ACACCGTTTTCCGTGATCTTCTCAATGTGATCGGTGACCACCGAGGCCTTGCCTGACTGAATCGCCCGGAACAGATCGTCATCCGGCACCAGACACAGGCGCTGATCCCAGGGGTTGTAGCGCGGGGTGAAGTGCTTCTCCACATCGACCAGTTCACCGATTTCTGCCCGCACTTTCTTCAGTAACGAGCGTTTGACGACTCCAGGGGCAACGCGGGTCAGCGCGTACATCCACTGCTGCCAGATCGTGTTGCGCCAGCGGACGAGGTCATAGGCAAGCTTAGGTGGTAAAACGCGACGCAACCAATTGGCGAGGCCGTCGATGGAAGGCCTTGAGATCACATAGGTCGGGGAGCGCTGCAACATCGTGACGTGCGTGGCGTGCCGCGACATATTGGGTACCAACGTCATTGCCGTCGCGCCGGAACCGATCACCACCACTTTTTTATCCGCGTGATCGAGGCTGTCGGGCCAAAACTGGGGATGGACCCACTCTCCTTTGAAGGCCGCCTTGCCCTCAAACTCGGGCTCATAGCCCTGGTCATAGCTGTAGTAGCCCGCACACATCAGCAGGAAGCCGCAGCGGTAGCGCCGGACACCCTCGGG
>JAPOLW010000868.1 GCA_029976905.1 bacterium
CAAGGGTAACGCTCTCGGATGGACACGGCGAGACTCACTACACGTTCCCGACGCGTGTTTTTGGACCGGATGCATCTCAAGAGGAGTTGTTCAACGAGGTGGCCGGGCCCCTTTTGGAACGTTTCCTTCACCCTTCCGATCCTCAGTCTGCGTTCCTGTTTGCGTACGGTCAGACGGGCACGGGGAAAACGTACACGATGTCGGGACCATCCGGAGCCGAGTCTGGAAACGATTCGAACAATTCGGACGCGTCTCGATTGGAAAACCCGTTCGTCCCGCGCACGACGTCCGCGCTGCAGACGCGAAAAACCTTCGGGGGATGCGCGGGCGAGGACCGCGGGGTGGTGGCCAGGGCGCTCGAGCGCATCCTGCGCGTCTGCGCCGACGACGGCGCGCATAACTCCCAGGTGAGTCGTGACCCCCATTGACATCACACAAACCCTAACCCTAAACCCTGGGCGCGCTCTTCCGATTGATTCTTCGCGTCGCGTCGCGTCCATCACGCGTCAAGCATATTACAAACGTTTCTGACACGTGTACACAGCACTAAACACTATCGTTCTCTCACACTAACTTTTATCGCAGGTTACGTTGCAGTACGTGC
>JAPOLW010000869.1 GCA_029976905.1 bacterium
GCCGAGCTCAATATTGAAACCACCCGGCATCAAGAGATCCAGGTGATCGGGAATGGTGATTGGTGCATCACGTTGGGCGGTAGAGACTGCTCTCTGCAGATGCACGAGCAGAAACTGCTCGAGGTATCGGTGACGCGGGAATCGCTTCAGGCGGCTGAGGCGCGTGCGACACAAGCGGGGGCTGCCGATGAAGCCGCGGTGCTCGCTCAGGACGTCAAGACGCTTGACGCAATGGAGGCCGAGGCGGCACGTTTCGGAGAGGCCGTCGGCCTCGACTCGGTGTCGACCTTTGAGTGCATCGTTGATCGTGACCAACACTTCTTCATGGAGATGAATACCCGAATTCAGGTAGAGCATCGCGTTTCCGAGCTCTGCTATGCCATGCGTTTTGCCAATCCCGATGATGCGGACGATACCTTTGTCGTGGAGTCACTGGTCGAGGCCATGGTGTTGCTGGCAGCACATGGCGAGAAGTTGCCCAAGCCCGAGCGCATTCCGCGACTGCCGGACTCTCTCGAGGCGCGGCTCAATGCCACCAATGACGCACTGCAACCCAGCGCTGGCGGCATTGTTGAATTCTGGTCCGATCCTATCGAG
>JAPOLW010000870.1 GCA_029976905.1 bacterium
ACGTCTTTTTACGCCCGGAAAAAGGCGGAGTCAATGCGACGCACGGGCTTGGTTCCCGCGAGAACTCGACAGCCGCGCGAGACCTGGAACGGGGGCGCGCCCGGTCTGTGTCGGCTCGCCGCGCCCGTCGCGACGTACGCTTTTCCAGTCTCGGAAAAAGACGCGACGCGCGCGAGCGCGACGGAATGTTTCCTGAGTCGCACGTACACGGAGGGTTTCGGCGCGCCCGTCGCGTTCGCGGCGTACCCGAGCGCGGACGTGCTGTGCCGCGCGTGCGGGGACGTCGCGTGGGACCCCGTGCGCTTCCCGGCGAACGCCGCGGAACGCCGCGAAACGCTCAATACAGCGGACGCGTCCAACCTCTGGTGCCGAGACTGCCTGCTCGCCGACGGCGCCGCCGGCGAGCAGAGCCGAGGAAACCTCGCCGAGGCTCTGCCCGTGGACGAAAACGTCGCCGCGCGCGTCGCGTACCGTTCCTGCAGACGCTTACCGTTCTGGTTGGAGAAGTCCTCGAACTGGACGATGACCCTGTCGCCGAACCTGAGCTTCACCGCGTCGACGAATTCGTCCATGAGCTCGTCGTACGCTTCCCCTTC
>JAPOLW010000871.1 GCA_029976905.1 bacterium
AGCACGGGGACGTGAAGCACGACGCCCCTGCGCTCGAGGGAGTACGGCGGCGTATCCGTCCAACCGCCGGCGAGGTTGAGTCTGGCGGGATACTCGGCTCGCACCGCCGCCATCTTATCGAGCCTCGACACAGCCGCCGCGGCGGGCGCGGGCGGTAAGGGAGCCTCGCCGGGATCGTCGTCGCCGCCATCCCCGAGCACGCTCATGACCGACGCGAAGAACGCCGCCTTCTCCGCCGCCTCCGTCGCCACCTCCTTCACCACCTCCATCGCCGCCCCCTTCACCACCTCCTTTACCGCCTCCTTCACCACCTCCGTCGCCACCTCCCTCACCACCTCCACAACCTCCGCCTTCGCCCCCACCTTCGCCACCGCCTTCACCACCTCCACCCTCTCCGCCGCCCCCTTCGCCGCCGCCCAAATCCCTGGTGGACGACGATGACGGCGCGGTCTCGCTGAAGGGCGCCGTCCGCCTGTCGCTCGCGTGCGCGATGGCGACGATCGCTCCGCCGCCTTGCAATATTCCGCCAAATGCCACCCACGTCGTTCGTCTTCTATCGCCCGCCGTCCACCAAAAACACCGAGAACATCAGGTGC
>JAPOLW010000872.1 GCA_029976905.1 bacterium
TTTGAATTGTTATTTTTAATTTTACCATTTTTTTTAATACCATTTTGTCTATTAAATTTCTCATAAATTTCAAAGGTAGCATTGATAAGATCTTGATTTGAAAATTTTTTTGAATTCATTTAAATCTTTATTTTTAACCCACTATTAATCATAAAATTTAGAATTTAAAGGTTAATTTTAAGTTGAGAATAAATTTAAAAAAGAGTAAATATCCCACATTGCCCAAATAGCTCAATTGGTAGAGCAACTGATTTGTAATCAGTAGGTTGGCGGTTCGATTCCGTCTTTGGGCACCATTAAATGTCCAGGCTAAGGTTTTTATTGGCATTTTCAGATATAAACTTAAGTCTTAAATCTGCGTTTTTTCCCATCAGATCACTTATTAATCTATTAGTTTTTTTTAACTTTGGTTTTTGTTTTGGCAGTATAACTTTAATTAACTTTCTACTTTCTCTATTCATTGTTGTTTCTTTTAGTTGAGCAGGCATCATTTCACCCAAACCTTTAAATCTGCTTATTTCTATTTTTGCTTTTTTATTAATTTTTAATAGTTTATTTTTTTCAAATTCATCAATTGCATATATTAATTTACC
>JAPOLW010000873.1 GCA_029976905.1 bacterium
GGGGTGAGGCTATCCCATTTGGGAATACTGTCTGGGGCCTTGGCCATCTGAGTCCCCTCAGGAACAATCCCTGCCTTGATCTGGTTCTGAAGATTGCGCTCACGAAGAACATCCCAGCCTTCGTCAAACTTGCCTTTGTATTTGGCGATCCACTCCGGACCAACATGATGGGGGGAGTGCGCACCGGCTGAGGAGTAGTAGACGAAAAATGGCTTATCTGGCTTAATTGACTTCTGTTGGCGAACCCAGCCGATCGCCTGGTCGGTCATGTCTTCGGTGAAGTGATACCGATCCTTCTTCGGAGCATCGACAACAGTGACACCATCGTGAATGGTGGGTTCCCACATATTGTCTTCGGCGCCGACGAATCCATAGAACTTTTCAAATCCCTGACGCGTTGGCCAACGGGTCTGAGGACCGGCCGCCGTGGTCTCACGGCCTGGCGTTTCATGCCACTTGCCAAAGGCCGCAGTGTTGTACCCATTCAGTCGCAGGATTTCCGCAACCGGAACGGCATAGTCGGGCACAACCGTGGAGTTTCCGGCATAACCGGTCGCGACCTCTGGGATCGATCCAGTATTGACCTTGT
>JAPOLW010000874.1 GCA_029976905.1 bacterium
CCAAGATGAGGAAGTCCCCGAAGTTTTCCCCCGAGGTCATCGAGCGCGCGGTGCGCATGGTGTTCGACGCCAAGGACCAGTACCCGTCGCAGTGGGCGGCGATCGAGTCGATCGCCGGCAAGATCGGCTGCACGGCCGAGACGCTGCGCAAGTGGGTGCGCCAAGGCGAGCGCGACAGCGGCGTGCGGCCCGGCGCCACGACGACCGAGCAGCAGCGCATCAAAGAACTCGAGCGCGAGGTGCGCGAGCTGCGCAAGACCAACGAGATCCTGAAGTTGGCCAGCGCGTATTTCGCCCAGGCGGAGCTCGACCGCCACCACAGGAAGTGAACGCCTTCATCGACGAGCACCGCGGTGCTCACGGGGTCGAGCCGATCTGCAGCGCGCTGCAGGTTGCCCCGTCGGCGTACCGGCGCCACGCTGCCCGCCAGCGCGACCCGGCGCTGCTGCCAGCGCGAGCACAGCGTGACGCGAGCTTGATGGTGCAGGTGCAGCGCGTGTACGACGCGAACCTGCGGGTCTATGGTGCCGACAAGGTCTGGCGACAGCTCAGGCGCGAGGGTACGGCCGTGGCGCGCTGCACGGTGGAG
>JAPOLW010000875.1 GCA_029976905.1 bacterium
GAACATCCCCGTCGTGATCGCGTCGTCGGGGAAGGTCAAGCCCGCGAGGTCCTGGTAGAAGCTCGACGCGCCCTGGAACATGCCCCGCGCGTCCGTCACCTGCGACACGTTCCACCGGCTGATGTCCACGTTGAAACCCGTCATATCCTGGAACAGGTAGCTCATGTCCGTCACGCGCGAGACGTCCCAGTGGGGTATGGTACCCTCGCAGAACCGATCGCCGATGCACGCGTCCACCGCCGCCTTGAGACTTACGGTTCCAAACGGGACGTACTTGCGCTGAAGCTCGAACCGAATCTCGTTGACGACGTCGTCGGCGAGGTTATCGGCGTAGACGCGAACTTCCGCGATGTGCCCGTCGAAGAATCTCTGCCCGCGAGACCCCGAGCCCCACTTGGACTGGCATCCGACGGCGAACTGCGTGGGCTTGGCGGGCGTGAACTCGCCGTCGCCGCTCTGCGTTTGAGCTATGGTCGTCGTCGTGAGGCCGATGAGACTGTGGAAAGAGGGACCGCCGAGGCTCGGCGCCTGCGAGACGCGTCCGAACTGATCGCTCATCCACTGATATCCCTGGGCGCCCGTCGAGAGG
>JAPOLW010000876.1 GCA_029976905.1 bacterium
CAATCTCTGACGAGGCCGGGCAGCCAGCCCAAAGTTCTTTAAAACAATGACGCCTGCGTTTAAGCCTGTACCGATGCCTGATCGACGTGGACGCCAGGACCCATGGTGCTGGAGACGGCGATCTTTTTCAGGTACTGACCCTTGGCCGATGCCGGACGCGACTTCACCAGCGCATCAACGAGAGCGCGCAGGTTCTGTTCGAGGGCTTCGATACCAAACGAGGCGCGACCAATCGTGGCGTGCACGATACCGGCCTTGTCCGTACGGTACTGAACCTGACCGGCCTTGGCATTCTTGACGGCCGTAGCAACATCCATGGTCACGGTACCGACCTTCGGGTTCGGCATCAGACCACGCGGGCCGAGGATCTGACCCAGTTGGCCAACGATGCGCATCGCGTCCGGTGTGGCGATCACGATGTCAAAGTCCATGTTGCCGGCCTTGACTTGGTCTGCCAGATCTTCGAAGCCAACGATGTCGGCACCGGCGGCGGTAGCAGCCTCGGCCTTGTCGCCCTGGGCGAACACGGCAACGCGCATGGTCTTACCGGTACCGGCCGGCAGCACGACCGAACCACGAACGACCTGA
>JAPOLW010000087.1 GCA_029976905.1 bacterium
GATCCATCACGTCGTAGTACATCTTGGGGAGATCGCCGCCCCCGGGAAAGGGCGTCGCACGGCTGGTCGGAATGTGCGAATGCTCGGCCACCCAGAGCGAGTCGAAGCCGCGCTCCTCGGCCGCGACCGCGAGCTCGGTCGGAGTCATGGAATAGTCCGTGAAGAAGATGGTGACGCCGTAGTCCATCTTCTTCGCCTATCACCGCTCCCCGGGCGTGGCTACCACACGCGACGACCGGCTAGACGACGTAGACGAGTTCCCCGTCGTCGTTGCGGTGCCGTTCCGCGTCGCCGAGAAGGCGAAGGTGCTCGAGATGGGCGTAGGTCTCGCTCTCGGCCATCGAGCCCCAGCTGCGCTGACGGAAGAGCTGGCGGCTGAAGGCCTGCACCGTCGCCGGTCCGAGCTCGCGGGCAATTCCCTTCACCTTCTCGAGGCGATCGTCGTGATGCTCCTTGATCGCTTCGCAACGGGCCGCCAGATCCCCGAAGGGATGCCCATGGGCCGGCAGCGCGAGGTCGACGTGCTCCAGCGCCGCCGCGCGATCCAGGGAATCGAAAAAGGCCTTGAGCGGGTCGCGCTCCTGCGAGAGACCGGAGATGTGCGGCGTAATGGTCGGCAAGACGTGGTCTCCGGCCAGGAAGAGGCCGTCGGCCGGATCGTGCAGACAGAAATGGTCGTTCGTGTGTCCGGGCGTGTGGAGAACGAACCATTCCCGACCCGCAAGGCGGAGAACGTCGCCCTGGACGACCGGGTGGCTGATCGGCGGAAAGCGCAAGGCCCGACCGACGAGGCTCATGAGTCTCCAGCGCAGGCGCATCTTGAGGGGCGGCCGGGGACGCTCTCCGCCCCAGGGGGTCTTTGCCTTCCAAGTCGCGGACGAAGCCTCGACCACGACCGGCGGGCGCTCTCCGAAACGCTCCAGCGATGGCTCTGCGTCCGAAGCCTCCGCCGCGTCCGCGTGGGCGTGCGCATGCGCGTGCGCGTGCAGGTCGTCGACCGATACCTCGGGCGCGGGCGGGGCGCCGCCAAAACTGAAGGCCCGATGCGCCACGACGCGCGCTCCCGACTCCCGGACGATGCGGCCGGTACCGCCGAAATGGTCGGCGTGCGAGTGGGTGACGAGAACGGTGTGGATGTTCTTGACGGCAAGGCCCGCCTGGCGCAGACGATCCTGCAGAGCCCGATACGATCCCGGGGTCGGCAGTCCGGGATCCACCACCGCTGCTCCGTCGTCGTCGAGGAGGGCGTAGCAGTTGACGTGGCCCAGGCCCGGCATCGAGATGGGCAACTGCATCCGGAGAACGTTGCGGGCCACCTCCGTGACCTCTTCGCTCGCCTGCTCTTGTTCTTGTCGTTTTGCCATGACCGTCGAGGCGACCCGGACAGAGGGGACAGCGGCGGGCGCCCTCCCCCATGTCGGGAGCCCTACTTGTTGGGTTTCTCGCCCGAGGCCGCCGCCTTCGCCATCGCCTCGAGGCGATCGATCATCGGCATCTTTTCGACCCCGATCTGCTGGTCGAGCTTCTCCGCAATTTCCCCCGGTTCCCAACGACCGTCCTTGAACATCGCCCGCAACTCGGCGGGCTGATTCCAGACGGCGATCTTGCCCCCGGAGACCGTGTACACCTGTCCCGTGATGTGCCGGGCCTTGTCGCTCATCAGGTAGACGACCATGGGAGCGACGTCCTCGGCGTCGCCCATCCCGGCGATCTCCATCGGCACGTTGGCGCTCATGCGCGTGCGGGCCACGGGGGCGATGACGTTGGCGGTGACCCCGTATTTGTAGAGACCAACGGCGGCGCTGCGGGCCAGCGAAACGATGCCACCCTTGGCAGCGGAATAGTTGGCCTGCGCGACCGAGCCGGCGAAGGCACCGGACGTGAAGCCGATGAGCGTGCCACTCTTCTGCTTGCGCATGACGGCAGATGCTGCCCGGAAGACCGTGAAGTGACCCTTGAGATGGGTCTCGACGACCGGGTCCCAGTCCTCCTCGGTCATGTTGAAGAGCATGCGTTCGCGAAGGATTCCAGCCACGCAAACGACCCCGTCGATGCGACCGAAGTTGTCGACCGCCGACTGCACGATGCTGGCGCCACCTTCCATCGTCGCAACGGAATTCGCGTTGGCGACGGCCTCGCCGCCGGCCTTCTTGATCTCTTCGACGACTTCGTTGGCGATCTCGCTGGTCGGCTCCTTGCCGTCCATGGAGACACCGTAGTCGTTGACGACCACCCGGGCGCCTTCGGCCGCACACGCCAGAGCGACCGCGCGCCCAATTCCACGACCCGAGCCCGTAACGGCGATCGCCTTGCCTTCGAGAAAACTACCCATGATGTACATCCTCCCCTTCTTGACGCTTTCTGCGTCCGACGACCTTATCGAAGCACTGTCCGTGCCGAAAGTCGGCCAGAATCACGTCCTCAAACCGGCAAGACGATGTTTGCCGTCCCCGTCCCGGGGTCGAAGACCACCCGGGCCTCCCCCCGGTCGAGAAGGCGGCGGACCTCTTCCACCTTGGACGAAAGCGAGCGCTCCGAAGTCCCGTAGTCGGTTCCATCGCGGGTCACGAATTCCTCGATCAGCCCCGCCAGAGCCGCGGCCGACAACTGCTCGTGCGGGATTTCGACCGGCTCCGGCGTCTCGTCCTGCATCCGCGAGATCCTAGCCGGAGGCCGGGCGGGCCGCCATCGAAAGCCGAACGTGCCGCCGGCCCCCGGGCTTGCGCTGGGGACGGCCTTCACGCGAAAATCCCCGGGTGCCGGATCTGCCTTCCCCGCGTTGGATCCCGCGTGCCCGCGGTCTGGTCTTCGCGGTGGTCCTTCTCCTTCCGGGCGCTGGCCAGGCGGAATCCTTCGTCAACTTCGAATCCGGACAAGTCCGACCACTGGCTCTTTCTCCCGACCGATCCCGTCTCTTCGCGCTCAACACCCCCGACAACCAATTGGAGATCTTTGCTCTCGGTGGTGATGTCCCGGTTCACCTCGAATCCGTGTCGGTCGGACTGGAGCCCATCGCGATCGCCCTGCGCGGCAACATCGCCTGGGTGGTCAACCACCTCTCGGATTCGATCAGTCTGGTCGACGTCTCGGAATCGCCGGCGCGCGTCGTCCGGACCCTCCTGACCTGCGATGAACCACGCGACATCGTCTTCGCAGGCGCCGGAAAGCAGCGGGCATTCGTCACCGCGGCTCGACGGGGTCAGAACTGCTCGGTCGCGGCACGCCTCTCGAATCCGGGCACCCCGCGGGCGGTCGTCCAGGTGTGGGACGCCGACGATCCCGGTGCGGCGATCGGAGGAGAACCCATCGACACCCTGCGTCTGTTCGGCGATACGCCTCGCGCTCTCGCCACCGACGGCGACACGGTGTGGGCCGCCGTCTTCGCCTCGGGCAACCAGACCGTGCCGCTCGGAGAAGGGGTGGTCTGCAATGGCGGCGCTACCGCGGCGCCCTGCTCGGCCGGGGGCTTCCCGATGGCGGGCGGAATCCCGGCACCGAACGTCGACGCCGACGGCGTCCCGCAGCCCGAGGTCGGATTGATCGTGAAATACGACCCGCCCAGCGGCGAGTGGCACGACGAACTCGGACGCAATTGGTCGCCGGCCGTCCGCTTCGACCTTCCCGACCTCGACGTCTTCGCCATCGACGCCGAAACCCTCGACGAGACGGCGCGCTGGGCCTCCGTGGGCACCGTCTTGTTCAACATCGCCGTCAACCCGGTTTCGGGAACGGTGTACGTCTCGAACACCGAGGCCATCAACGAGGTGCGGTTCGAAGGTTTCGGACACACTTTTGGCAACACCAGCGTGAACGGACATCTGCACGAATCACGCATCTCCGTGCTCGACGGAGATGCGGTCCGACCCCGACACCTGAACAAACACATCGACTACGCCCGCGTCCCCTCCCCCGCCGGGACGAAGGAACACTCCCTGGCCACGCCGCTCGCCATGGCGGTCAGTCCCGACGGCGCGACGCTCTACGTGGCCGCCTACGGCTCGAGCAAGGTCGGCGTCTTCGATACGGCCGCGCTGGAGGACGACTCCTTCGAACCGTCGAGTTCCTCGCACATCACGGTCTCCGGTGGCGGACCGGCCGGCCTCGCCCTCGACGAAAGCGCCCATCGCTTGTACGTCCTGACGCGCTTCGACAACGCCCTGTCGGTGGTGGACACGTCCACCCTCGATGAAATCGCCCACGTCCCGCTCTCCTTCAATCCCGAACCGATCGAAGTACGCGAGGGGCGGCGATTCCTCTACGACGCCCTGGAGACGTCCTCGAACGGCGAAAGCTCGTGTGCGGCGTGTCACATCTTCGCCGACCAGGATGCGTTGGCCTGGGATCTGGGTGACCCCGACCTCCCCGTAGCGCCCAATCTGCTCCGCAAGCGCATCCCGGCCATCGCGTTCCCCGGACTTCCCATCGCATTCCCCGACTTCCACGGCCTCAAGGGACCCATGCTCACGCAGACCCTCCGCGGCATGGACGGACACGGCAGCCTGCATTGGCGAGGCGACAAGAACGGAGCACTCGACCCCGACAGTAATTCCTTCGACGAGGTGCGCGCCTTCGAGAAGTTCAACGGGGCCTTCCAAACGCTCCTCGGCCGCACGGAAGAACTCGAACCGGACGACATGCGCGCATTCGCGGACTTCATCCTGACCGTCCTCCCCGGCCCCAATCCCATCCGCGCTCTCGACAATACGCTCGATGCCAGCGAGGAGGCAGGACGGAGTCTCTACTTCGGGCGCATCACCGCCATCGTTCTGAACTGCAACGGTTGCCACACCCTCGCGCCCGAGGCGGGCTTCTTCGGTGCGGACGGTTTTGCGACCTTCGAAGGCGAGACGCAGATGTTCAAGATCCCCCATTTGCGCAACGCGTATCAGAAGGTGGGGATGTTCGGCGGAATCGGTCTTGGCCCGAACGACCACATGGGGCCGCAGGTCCGCGGCACGGGTTTCTTGCACGATGGTTCGATCGACCGTCTGCGCAACTTCTTCCGCGCCTCGGTCTTCAGCGTCACGGCCGCGGAGAGGCGAGAACTCGAGGCCTTCGTCTTCGCCTTCCCCTCCAACTTCGCACCGATCGTCGGACAGCAGATCACCCGCTCGGTCCACAACGGCCCGGCCGTCGACCCCCGCATCGACCTCCTGATCGCGCGCGCCGCGGAGGGCGAGTGCGACCTCGTCGTCAAGGGCGTCCTCGAGGGGGAGGCGCGCGGCGGGCTCCGCGGCCCGGATGGGCTCTTCCAACTCGACCGTGCAGGGGACGTACGCGACGACGCCACGCTTCGCGGATTGACCGAAGAGCCCGGCCAGGCCCTCACCTACACCTGTGTCCCGCCGGGCAGCGGCGAACGGATCGGCATCGACCACGACGAGGATGGATCCCTCGACCGCGACGAACTCGACCACGACACCGACCCGAAGGACGCCGGGACGTTCTTCGAGCCACTCGCGCTGACCCGCGCCACTGCGTGGCCCACCCGGAGCAAGCTCGGTCGGATCCGGATCGAAGGGATCGCTCCGGAGATCGACCTCTCCGGGGGGCTCACGGTGCGGGTGAGCGACGGAATGAACCTCGACGTGACGGTGTCGCTCGCGGCCGACGAGTGCCTGCCCTCTTCCACGGGAGCCATCCGCTGCCGGCACCGTGATCCCTCGATCAAGAAGAAGAAGGTCACGGCGAGCTTCGTTCCCCTGGCCTCCTCGAAGGGTCTGGTCGAGTTCAGGATCTTCCTCAATCGCCACGATTTCACCCGCCCCCAGGCGGGCCCACTGAAAGTACGCCTGGAAGAAAGCACCGGGCGCGTGCTGGAGGGCACCAACGCATCGTGTACCGCGCACGTGGCCAAGCTCGTCTGTCGCGACTGAGCCCTCACCGCCGCGTGGGTCAGGGATCCTCGGCGCGTTGCGCGGCCTCGGCCGCCGCAAGAACGTCAAGTCGCGCGAGAGCCACCCGACAAACGGCGAGATAGGGCGCCGCGACCCAGGGAACCCCGAAGGACACCAAGCAGGACTGCGGCGAAACGGGGTCCACCCGGTGCTCGGTGGCTGGCACGCCCGCGACGGACCACGCCCAATACCGGCCGGCCTCGAACCCGGTGACCTCGAATGGGAGATCGATCCCGATCGCGGTGGTGACGCGCCCCTGGCACGCCTGGGAGAGCACGCCGTCGCCCCCCTCGATCACGGCCGCCCGCACGGACGGACCCCAGACCGGCCACATTGCGGGGTCGGTGAGCCAACGCCAGGCGATCGGAGCCGGGACGTCGATCTGCTGGCTCGTCCAGACGCTCCTCAATCGCTCTCCTCGTTCCCGGGACGCGCGGTCCCCTCGTGGCCATTGCGAATCCGCAGACCCAGGCCCGAATCGGGGCCGGTCCCTTGCCCGTCCTCCACTCCGTCGACCGGGACCACGACTGTCCTTCTCGATCGAGAGTTCACTGCGGTCCTGAAACGGCTCGTGGTGCAGTTCGTCTACGCAACGAATCCAGCGGCCACGAGAGCAAACGTCTGCGGACGCAGTGCGACCGATGAGGCAGGCGAAGGTCTTTCGTCTCCAAGCTCACGAAGCGCAGACATGCGGCTTCCTTCGTCCCTTGACGCTGCCCCGGCACAGTGCCAGCGTCGAAGTCCGGTGGCCCGTCGCCGCCGCAGAGGAATCGGTGCCGCGTATCGAAATCGAAAGTGATCTGGCGGAGTTGCCGCGGGTAACCGGATTCATCGAAAATTTCATCGAGGATCAGGAGCTTTCCCCGAAGACCGGGATGCACCTCAATCTCGTCCTCGAGGAGCTCGTGACCAACGTGATCCAGCATGGCTATGGCGGGACCTCTGGCCCCATCCGACTGACGCTGGAGCGCGAAGGGGATCTCGTCGCGGCCGAGATCCGGGACCAGGCTCCGCCCTTCGACCCTTTCTCCGCACCTACGCCCGACCTGGCCCTGCCCATCGAGGAGCGTGTCCCGGGCGGGCTCGGTGTGCACCTCGTCCGCGAAATCGCCGACTCTGTGGCCTACGAGCGGGAGGGCAACGAGAACCGCGTCTCCCTTTCCATGCGAATCTGAGCCGTTGGGAGAGGCGGGGTCAGGCGGAGCCGAGGGCACCCAGTCCGGCGGCACGGTCGTTTTCCGTGTCGACGATCGAGTCGAAGCCGCTGATGCGGAAGACTTCCTTGACCCCTTCCGAGAGCGAGCAGACGACGATTCGACCGTCGAGTTCCCTCAGTTTTTTCGCCGCGACGAGGATGACGCGCAAGCCCGCGCTGCTGATGTACTCGAGGCGTTCGAGGTCGAGGAGGACCAGACGGTCTCCCTCCTCCAGGCGCTCGAGGATTAGGGTCTGAAGCACGGGGGCCGCCTGAGCATCGAGACGCCCCTGCGGCTCGAGCACCAGGATGGGCCCCGATTTCGATTCCGTGATATCCATCGTCGTGCGATGATAGAAAGCTGGTTGCAGCGGGAAAAGCAAGATCGGACGGCGTCGCCTACCGGAGGGCCACGTCGAACCGGCGCCAGGGAGGAGAACCAGAGATGAAAGTCGTCGACCTCGGGAGCCAGATGTCGGCGCTCTTCGAGCAGGAGAAGATGCTTGCGTTCTTCGACGCAACGATCCACCTGCCGGGCCGCCCCCCCGTCGACGTACTCGGTCGATTGTCGCGACCGGAAACCAACGCTGCCGGAAACAGCTACCTTTCGATGTTCCTGCTCATCGACACGCCGGACGAAGCGCTGCGAGCGGAGGTCGAATCCTTCTTCAAGCGCATCGACTGGTCCCGCTGGCGCCAGCTCTTCGACGGGATCGTCGAGGTCGTACCGATGCCGCCCATGCACGCCTTGAGCGACCTCTACATCGCCGCAGTCGACATCATCACGCGGGACGAGAACATCGCCCACGTACTCGGTGGGCCCCGGCTCCTCGGAACCCTTGGCCAGATTTCCGACATCGAGATCGGCCAGATCACATCCTGGGGCGACGCGGAAAAAGACGCAGATTCTCCGTCTCGTTGGCAACAGCTGAAGGACCGGATTCTAGGACGAGGCTGACCCTCGAGATGCCGCGCTCTCTCCTCTGCGCCCTCGCTCTGGCCGGTTGTCTTCTGGTGGACGAGGAAGCCTGCGCCCGCGACGAGATCGTGCTCGGAATGTCGGCCGCCCTGTCGGGGCCCTCGCGGGGACTCGGGATCGAACTCTGGCGTGGAGCGCAGGCCTACTTCGACATGCTCAACGAGCAGGGCGGAATCGAAGGCATTCCGGTGCGCCTGCGTGTCCTGGACGACGGCTACGATCCCGATCGCGCCATCGAGAATGCCGAAGAGCTCCTTGCCGCCGACGAGGTCGTTGCCCTGTTCAATTTCGTCGGAACACCAACGACGACCCGGGTCCTTCCGCTTCTGAAGCTCCACGACATGGAGCATGGCCGCCGCACTCTTCTCTTCTTCCCTTTCACCGGCGCACAGCCCGTCCGACAGCCGCCCTATGGCGATCTGGTCTTCAATCTGCGTGCGTCCTACCGCGAAGAGACCGAAGGGTTGGTCGACCATTTCGCCCGCATCGGGCGGCGGCGAATCGGCATCTTCTTCCAGGCAGATGCCTACGGCCGCAGTGGCTGGGACGGGGTGCGTCGGGCGGCGGCGCGTCACGAGGCCGAGGTCGTGGCCGAAGCGACCTACCGGCGGGGCGAGACCGAGCACGACGACTATCGCCGACAGGTCGAAATCCTCCGCGACGCCGACGCCGACGCCGTCGTAGCCGTGGCTTCCTATGCGGCCGCGGCCGGATTCATTCGCGATGCGCGCAATGCCGGCTGGGACGTACCGATCGCGAACGTCTCCTTCGTCGGGAGCGAAAATCTCCTGGCTCACCTCCTCACCCTCTCGCAAGAATCGGGCGTCGATTACACTTCGAACCTGGTGAATTCCCAGGTCGTTCCCGACTACCGCGACGTTCATCTCCCTGCCGTCCGCGAATATCGGGCCGCCATGGAGCGTTACGATCCGCAACCGGATCCAGAGATCGCCGAAGGAAATCACGAGGCCCTCGAGTACGGGCCGGTGAGCTTCGAGGGATTCCTGAATGCGAAGCTCATGGCCGAAATCCTGCGTCGGGCAGACGATCCGACCGCGAGCCGGGATCTGCGAGCAGCCGCCCTCAGTGTCCGCAACGTCGACGTCGGCGTGGACACCCAGATCTCGTATACGAACGAAGACCACGCCGGCGTCGAAAAGGTCTACTTTACGACGGTGGAAGACGGCCAGAACGTACCCTTCTACGACTGGTCCAGGTGGACTCCATGATCCGCCGAGCCCGGCTCTTCACCAAGACGCTCGCGATTCTCCTCGCCGTCTTCGCCGTCATGGCCACGAGCGCCTCGGTCCTTTTCGGGCTCGAACTCTATCAAAGCCTCGAGGGCGAATATCGGAGCAAGGGGCGCGCGATCGCGAGGAGCATTGCCGACTCCGGCGTCGACCTTCTCCTGAGCGCGAACATCGAGACACTTCAGGCGACGGTCGATCAATTCGCCGAGATCGGAGCGGTCTCGTACGTCATGGTGGAGGACGCCGACGGGGTGCCGGTTGCTCACACCTTCGTCCCCAGCGTTCCACCAGAGGTCCTCGCCTTGGAACGTTCGACCCGGAGATCCCGCGTCGATGACCTCGAGATCGAAGGCCTCGGCCGGATGCTGAACATCGCGGTGCCGATGCTCGGAGGACGAGCCGGCTACGTGCACGTGGGCATGGACCATGGCCGGATCGAGTCCCGGATCTGGTCGGGGGTGCTGCGGATGCATGCGCTGACCCTCGGAATCCTCCTCCTCACGATCATCGTCGCCGTCGGATTGGTCCGTCGCATCTCGCGGCCACTCGGAGATTTGACGTCGCATGCTCATGCCCTCGCCCGAGCGGGCCTACAGGGAACGGGCGTGCCGCCCCTTTCCGAGGCGACGATCGCGTCGACCGACGAGATCGGTGATCTCGCCCGCGCCTTCGTTCGGATGGAGGGAGACCTCCGGGAGTCGGCGCTGCAGTTGCGAGATGCGACCGCAACGCAGGAACGAATCGAAAGCGAGTTGCGCATCGCGCGCGAGATCCAGATGGGCATCCTGCCCAAAATCGAATCGGCGCTCGGGGCCGACGTGCCTTTCGAGATCGATGCGGCCATGACGCCCGCCCGTGAGGTCGGCGGCGACTTCTACGATGTGATTCGCGCTGGCCCCGACCACTACTATTTCGCCGTCGGCGACGTCTCGGGGAAGGGAATTCCCGCCTGCCTCTTCATGGCCGTCACCATGACCCTGCTTCGCATCGGCGCGAGTCAGACACTCGATCCGGCCGAGGTACTGCGCCGGGTGAACCGCGAGCTCTCGCGCGGCAACGAAGCCTGCATGTTCGTCACGCTCTTCCTCGGAATGATTGATGCCCGCAACGGACGGATCTCGTACGCGAACGGCGGACACAACCCCCCCTACATCCTGCGAGCGCAGGGCCGGGTCGAGAGCCTCGACCCCGATGGCGTCGTTCTCGGCTGGTCTGAAGAGACGCAGTTCCACAACCGCGAGATCGCCCTCCGGCACGGGGACGAATTTTTCCTCTACACCGACGGCGTCACCGAGGCCGTGGATTCCACCGGACGCCTCTT
>JAPOLW010000877.1 GCA_029976905.1 bacterium
CGTGCGCGCGGCATCCGACGCGCTCGCCTCTTTGGTGGGCGTGGACGTGCCGCAGATCGTGACCGCCGCGAAACCGGACCCGCGCGCGCCGCCCGATCAGGTGCTCGTCACTATTCTGGTCGCCGCGCAGCCCGAGGACGCGGCGGCGCGCGATGTTTCGCGCGGCGGCGGCGAGGGCAAGAAGACGCTCTCGCTGCTGGGCATGTCCTTCCCCTCCATCCCCGGCATGTCGATGTCGCTCCCGAAGAGCGCCTCCCCGAGCGTGGAGTCCGTGGGGCGCGCGAAGCGCCTCGAGCGCGAGCTCCGGGAGGAGAAGGCGCGCGAGGAGGCGGAGAAGGCGCGGCCGGCGCAGAAGCTCACAAACGACATGCTGCGCAAGCTCGGTTTAGGCGACCCGGCGCGACCGGTCGAGGACGGCGGCGACGAGACCTCCGACGCGTCCGACGACGTGACCGAAACCGAAACCGAACCCGAAACCGAAGACGCGTCGTCGCGCGAGGATTTCGAGGACGGGCGAGACAGCGCGGGCGCGGTTTCGACGAACGGCGGACCTTTGTCCGTTTCGGGCGTCGCGTCTGAGCTCGCGTC
>JAPOLW010000878.1 GCA_029976905.1 bacterium
AGTCAATCCGAAGCTCAACGCAGTCGTCACAGTATGCCACGACGAGGCGCTGGAGGAGGCTCGCCTAGCTGACTCCCAGCTCGCAAGCGCAGAAGCAAAAACGTTGACCGGAGTTCCGTTACTGCACAAAGACATTTTTTGCACCCGCGGCATTCGAACTACCTGCGGCTCTCGAATGCTGGAAAATTTTATTCCCGCTTACGATGCTACCGTGGTGTCAAAACTGAAGGCCGAGGGCGTTGTCGTATTGGGCAAGTGCAACATGGACGAGTTTGCGATGGGCTCTTCCAACGAGACCAGCTACTTTGGCACTGTCAAAAACCCTTGGAATCTGGACTGCGTTCCCGGTGGCAGTTCCGGGGGTTCAGCGGCCGCTCTTGCGGCCGGCATGGCACCGCTCGTGACTGGAACCGACACCGGAGGATCGATCAGGCAGCCAGCCTCCCTATGCGGCATCACCGGCCTCAAACCGACCTACGGAAGAGTATCCAGACTGGGAATTATCGCTTTCGCCTCTTCCCTCGATCAGGCGGGGCCGATGGCGCGTACCGCCGAAGACCTCGGACTGCTGCTCAATGTGATGGCG
>JAPOLW010000879.1 GCA_029976905.1 bacterium
CTTCCTGCTCGCCCGCGCGGGCTCTGAGGATGACTCACGCTTGATGTTGAGCTTGCTCCGGGGGGACGGGTTTGGGCTCTTGACGTGGATGCGGAACTTCTGCAGGTGGCTCTTGACGTGGTAAATCGTCATGCCCTTCACGCCAATCTTCTGCAGAATCGTCTTCGGCGTCGCCTGCTCCGGCCCGTGCAGCGCCTCCACAGCGCGCACGAACCGCTCGTGCAGCTCCGGCGTCCAGCGCAGACGCTGCTTGCCGGGAAGCTCGGGGGGCGCGGCGGGTGGCTGTCTCTCGTCGCAGTCGGCGTCGGCGTCGGCGTCGGCGTCGGCAGCCGCCGCCGCGGGGTTTTGCGGCTCGAGCAGGCTCGGCTTGTCTGCGGGCGTGTCCGGCGGCGGCGGCGCGACGAGGTTGTCAACGTCGGACGCATCGAACGGCGCCACCGTCGTGCCCAGAAGGAGCGCGTGCACGTCGTTCTCGTTCTGCTGCTGGAGAGGCGCATGCCCCGCAGCCCACGAGTTTGGGAGCGGGGTCCCGTACGGAGCCACGTCGCCCGCCGACCACGCTCGTGGTCGGGCGTCGGGCGACGG
>JAPOLW010000880.1 GCA_029976905.1 bacterium
CGTTGTATTGCTCAGCTGCATTGATGATGTCTGCCCAGGCCCGGCGGGTCACTCCGATGGCCATCTCTTCGGAAATCTCTCCCGAGAGAATGCCCGCCAGCGTGTCTGGGATAAATGAGGCAAAGTTGGCGAGCCGGGTCACCAAACTCAGCTCACCCATATTGTCCTCGGCATTCAGGTTATGTAGCGGCTGTGACACGGCATACTGGGAAAACGGCGTGGTAGTGTCGCCTGCTTCCAGCGCGAGTCCGAGAAACATGGCGTGGTCGGTGACCGCGTAGAAGTCGAGCGGTGTCGCCATCTGGATTTGATATCCCGCGGGGTGCTCGATCGCCTCACCCTGTGCAAAGCGGTAGGCGTCGTAGGGTGTGGCGGTCGTGCCAAAGTTGTAGGCGTCAAAAGAGTATTCGGTGTGCACATGCAGGTCACCAAAATAGGCATTGCGGAGCGGATTCGCGGGGGGCGGTGTGCGATCCAGAATATCCATCACCGGCTCGAGGGAGTTGCCCCCGCGGCCGCCAAAGTTGCGATCCTCATCAAGCAGCCCGACTTCTTCGGTGCAGGCAGCGGTGAGCGCCAGCAG
>JAPOLW010000881.1 GCA_029976905.1 bacterium
GGCTCGAGAAAAATGTCTCCTCGTTTCCCCGAGCGACGTCTCCGGCGCCATGCTGAACGTCGCCGCCAACTCCGCGCGGCGCGCGAGGCTGCGTCGGCGCGAGCCGTCGGCGGAGGAGGCGTGGCGCGCGCTCGAGCGCGCGGCGGTGGCGCTCTGCCGCGAACGCGAACACGACAAAAAAATCTCGCCGCAGGACCTGTCGAACATCTGGTACGCGTACGCCTCCGTCGGGCGCGTTCCGAAGGCGAACGCGTTTGCCGCGCTCGAGCTCGCAACCGCCGCCGCCTCTTCCTCGTTCGCGGCGCGGCACGTCGCCGCCGCGTTGTACGCGTACGCCAAGATCGGCTTCGGTTCAGAGACTCTCCTCGGTTCGGAAACCGACACGTCTTCGTCTTCACATTCGTTCCTCGCGGCGTTGGACAAAGCCGCCGCGCGCGTCGCGGAGAGCGACGATCACGAGATGAACGCGCAGACGCTCGCGCAGACGCTCTGGGGCGCGTGCGCGGCGGCGTCGCTCGGCGACGGGAAACGTCCGAAGTGCGTTCGTTCGCTTTGGCGCGCGGCGTCTAAGCTCGACGAACG
>JAPOLW010000882.1 GCA_029976905.1 bacterium
CCATCCGTGTCGCGATCTAATCCTGCACAAAAGCTATTTGTGCAATGCGCAAGTTGATCTTCAAGAAAAAATTTTTAAAAAAGAAATAAAAAGTCTCAAAAATAAGATTTTTTAATCAATTATCTTCCGGTTGACATTACTAATGGTGCAGTGCACCATGAGCGCGGGTTTCCATCTTGGCGATCCGCATTTCGATGCGCGATGGCCACACTCAGCCGGGAGGCTAAATGCGTATCAAAGAAAAAGTCGCGATCGTGACGGGTGCCGCCAGCGGCATTGGCCGCGCCACAGCACTCGAACTCGTAAACCAAGGCGTTAAGGGCATCGCGCTGGTTGATTTAAACCGTGAGTCGCTCGATGCTCTAGCTGAGGAAATTAATCAGGCGGCGGAAAAAGAAATTGCGATCGCCTGTGCGGGTGATGTGACCGACGAAAGTTTTCGCGCGCAAGTTTTTGATGAGGCAACCGATCGCTTCGGGATCGTGCAGATCACCGTACCGGCTGCGGGTATTTTCCGCGACCGGCTCGCGGTCAAAATCGAGCGTGATTCGGGTGATGCCAACATATACCCCGCTGAGGT
>JAPOLW010000883.1 GCA_029976905.1 bacterium
CCCGCGTCCCGCTCGGCCGGCGCGGGGCGTCGGGCGTCCCCCTCTTTGAGGTGCATGCCCGTCGCGGCTCAGACGACGACGTCGAGACGGCGGCGGCCCTCCTGGGCATCCCGCTCGCGGGCGTGGGCGACGAGCTCGACGTGTGCGACGTCAAGGTGGAGGTGGTCGAGCTGGACGAAGGCGGCGTCGACGTGCGCCTCAAGTTCGCGCACGCGGATGACGTGGTGAACGCCATGGTGAACGACGACGACGACGACGACGACGTCGTCGGCGAGGGGATCATGGATGGAGCGGATGTGGACGACGAGGACGACGAGGACGACGAGGACGTGGACGACGACACGATCGACCCGACTGACATGTGGCTGCGCCAGGCGCAGCGCGCCGCGCCGCGCCGCGCCGACGTGCCTGCGGCAGGCTGGCGAACGTCCGACCTTGGACTTGTGCGGTTACCAGCAGAGCTCCGGCTCCGAGAGGGGCGCGACACGTTCGACGTGGAGGTCAACCACGACAACGCCGCCACCACGGAACCGATCGTACCGAGCCTTGGCGAGGACGCGACGCTTGAGCGCTTGCACGT
>JAPOLW010000884.1 GCA_029976905.1 bacterium
ACGTGCCTGATGAGGTACGCGAGCGCCTCCGTCGCGACGGGGGAGGCGTCGGCGACGGCCGTGGGAGGGGCGGCATTCGGGTCGATTCCCGCGAACCGCGCCGCCGCGCGAACCACGTCCTCGCGATCGAAATCGGGAAGAGGCGCGGCGCCGCGCTCGATCGCGCGACACGCGATGGACGTTCGCGACGAACGAAATAAGCCGAGACCGCCGCCGAGCGCGCCGCCGAGGAGAAGGAGCAGAAGAAGCGTGTGCAGGAGATGGAGAAGGCGAAGCGCACGAACGCCGAGCTGCTCGAGGCGTCCAAGGCGGCAACCGCCAGGCTCGCGCAGCTGCGCGGGTCGCTGCTCGAGACGGAGGCCGCGCTCGCCTCAGCGGAGGAGGAGGAGCGTTTGAAGTTTGGCTCGATCCGCGAGAAGGCGAAGCAGGTGGCCTCCTCCAAGTCCGCGGCGTTCGAGGAGGCCAAGGTGGCGGACAAGCGCGCGGCCGAGGCTGAGGCGCGCGCGCGCTCGGGAGGCTGGGGGGACGACGCGAACGCGGGCGACGCCGCGGAGGTTTCCAACGCGGACACCTGGG
>JAPOLW010000885.1 GCA_029976905.1 bacterium
CACCTTGACCGAGTTGGGCCCGCACGGCCCCGCGTAGATCTTCCCTCCGTCGTTCACCAGGAAGGTCTCCGGCGTGTGCGCGAGCAAATCCACGAACTTGTCGCCCTTCTTGGCGATGCACCCCGCGGGCAGCTGCACCTCCGGCCAGGGGTTCACCTCGTGGTCCGCGCAGTTGAACACCAGCACGCCAACCTCATCCTCCGTCTCGCGCACGACGTCGACGGCGCCGACATCCGCGCCTGCCTCGAGGCGTTCCTCGACGACGAAGGCGTGGCCGTGCCGGCGAGCGCGATCGAGGAGGTTGCGACGCGTCAGGTGAAGTTTGCGAACGACGCCGTGGTCGAGGCGGAGCGCACCGCCAAAGCGGCGAGAACCGCCAAGGACAGGCACGCGCTCTCCGCCGCGTCCGCCGCCAAGGTGGCGCTTCACCGCGCGCGCATCGCCACCGCCGCCGTCGAAGCCTTCGACGGCATGCCCCGCGCGCCCTTGCTCCACGCCCTGTGCGCGCGGCCCCTGTGCCCCGAGTACGCGACGGAGGCGTTGCCAGACTTGCCCCCGGCATCCGCCGCGAGACT
>JAPOLW010000088.1 GCA_029976905.1 bacterium
CCCCATGCTCCGCAGTTTGATCACAAGTCCTCCCGCGCCGACCAGGATCAGACGCGGGGCCATGTGTGGCTCGCCGAGGCGTGCTGCCGCCGGCTACGCGCGCTGTCCATCCTCGTTTTCGGCAGCACCTCACGGCGCACGTACCGCGACTTTTCGCGCGCCGAGCGCCACGAGTTCGACCGCCTCGGCATGGGCAAGGAGGGGAGGCTGTTCTCACCGCTGGAGCGCGCTCGAATGATTTTCGCCATCGTCGAGGGTGACTTCCCGCGCGGTGACATGTGTTCGTACGTCTCCGACAAAGGCGTCGTCTTCTTCTTCCCTCTGCCGGACGGGCGAAGTCTGGTCGCCGCCGACATCGCCGCGCATCACGACGGACCGGTGGAGATGCCGGAACTCGAGGAGGTCCAGGCGGTCGTGGACGAGCGGGGTCCCCCCGGTCTGCGCCTGTCCGACCCGCGTTGGAAAAGCTACTTCCGGATCCACTATCGGCTCGCCGGGCATTACCGGCATGGGCGGACCTTCCTGGCCGGGGACGCGGCCCACGTTCATAGTCTGATCGGTGGTCAGGGGATGAACACGGGGATTCAGGACGCCTACAACCTCGCCTGGAAGCTCGGGCTGGTCACGCAGGGGCGTGCGCCCCAGAGCCTGCTCGACAGCTACGAGATCGAGCGTCGCGCGGTGGCGCGTGACGTCCTCGACGTGACCCGCGCAACCACCGAGCGATTCGTCGACTGGAGTCGGTTCTCCGAGAAGGATCGTCGCCGTGTACGCGCGAGCATGATCGTGCCGGAGGCGATGCGACTGGCGGCGGCGCAGCACCGGGAGGCCCTCGATCTGGACTATCGATGCAGCCCCGCCTGCGACGAGGACGTCGCCCCCGGCCACGCGGCGGGACCGCATGCGGGTGCGCAGATTCCCGATGCGGGTCCCCTCGAGTGCGACGGCGAGACCTTGACCTTGTTCGATGTGCTGCGCGGCCCCCGTCACGTGCTGCTCCTCTTCCCCGGCCCGCACGGTGGCCCGGTCATCGGAGACGCTTCCCCCCTTTTCGCAGACGGCCCCGCCGGCGTGCTCCCCGATTCGTGGCAGGACCTGGTCGACGTGTATGTCGTCGCGACGCCGGGGACGAGCACTCCGGCGCCGGTAGGCGCCCGCACGCTTCTCGATGGCGAGGGTGCGTTGGCGGGTCGTTTCGGGGTCGACGCGTCGGCGCTCTACCTCGTGCGCCCCGACGGACATGTGGGCTACCGGAGCCGTCCGGCCGATGCGGCCGGCTTGCGTCGCTATCTGGGTCAAACCTTCGGGTCGACGACGTGATGAGCGCCGCCCGCTGGCGCGCGTGGCGAGGGCAGGAGGGAGATCCGGTCGGGGCGCTCGCGCCTCCGGGCGTCCTCTTCTACCTTGCGTGTCGATGGCGGTACTGAAGCGCGTCCTGGCGACGATTCTCCTGACGCTCGTCGTGGGCGTCCTCGGGTTGGAGATCAACCTTCGACTCTTCGGTGGTCCGATCCAGATCTTCAACCCGCTCAACGGCTTCCACGACGGCGATCCGGTGCTGGGCTGGCGTGGCAAGAAGAACATCGAGCGCCGCTTCCACACGCCAGAATTCGACGTCCTCGTCCGACACGACGAAGAGGGTTTTCGCCGCCCGGCGCCGCCGCGCCCGCCGCAGGCACGCCGGAACCTGCTCATCCTCGGGGACTCGCTGGGCTGGGGCTGGGGCGTCGCGCAGGGCGAGGTGTTCTCCGATCTTCTGCAAGAAGCGCTCGCACCGCAGGTCGCCGTCTACAACCGCTCGGTGAATGCCTACTCCACCGGCCAGGAGTATCTGCTGCTCGAGCAGGAACTCGCGCAGCGCTCGTACGACGACGTTCTGCTCATCGTCAGCCGCACCGACATCGGCGACAACGCGGACGACAAGAAACACCGTCCCGCCTTCGACCTGATCGACGGCGCTCTCGTGCCGCGCAACCAGCCCCCGCCCGGCGCGCTCAAGAACCCGATCGAGCGCTTCATCGACGAGCACAGCCGCGCCTCGCACTTCCTGTCGTGGCAGGCGGCCGCGCTCAAGCGGTGGTGGCAGACCCGACGCACGCCTCGCGCGGAGCGGCCCGACCCCGAACCCGACCTCCCCCACGAGCGCATCGCCTTGCCTGCTCCCGGCGGGGAAGAATCACCGGGTGCGCGCGGAATGCCCGGGTACGGCGTGACCGAACGGCTTCTGGTCGAGATCGCGCGCGCCTGTCGTGCGCACGGCGCTACCCTGCATCTGGCCTACGCCACGACCTATCTCCATCTGCGCCACGGGCCGGTGGAGGCGGGCTTTCGCGATCTCGTCCGCGACGTCGCCGAGCGGGAGGGGGCCACCTTCGTGGACCTGAACGATGCCCTCGATGCCTCCTACGGAAGAGGCGTTCCGAGTCTCATCCCGCGCGATGGCCACTGGAACGCGGCCGGCCACCGTCTGGTGGCCGAGACCCTGCTCGCCCGGAAGCCCTGGGCGGACTGAGCCGCGCCGCCGCACGAGTCCGGGGTCGGCGGCCGGGTCGTCCCGCTGGGTCCGGTTCGGGCCGGACTCCTGCCCGGGCGAAAAATCTGCGATACTCCCCGCCATGTCCAGAACCTACGACTCGCTCGACGACTCCCTGATCGACTTCATCGGCGCGCAGCGGCTTTTCTTCGTCGCGACCGCGCCGCTCGACGGCGAGGGGTACATCAACCTCTCTCCAAAAGGACTGGACTCCTTTCGCGTGCTCGATCCGCACACCGTGGCCTACCTCGACCTCACCGGCAGTGGCGCCGAGTCGATCGCGCATCTGCGCGAGAACGGCCGCATGGTGATCATGTTCTGTGCCTTCGACGGTCGGCCAAACATTCTTCGTTTGCAGGGGCGCGGCGAGGTCCTTCTTCCCGGAACGGAGGATTTCGAGGCGCTCCGGCCGACCTTTCCCGCCCACCCCGGTGTGCGCTCGATCCTGCGCATGCGCATTACCCGGATCGCCGACAGCTGCGGTTACGCCGTGCCGAAATACGAATACGTCGGAGAGCGTGACCAGCTGCAACGCTGGGCCGAGCGCAAGGGAGAGGACGGTCTGGCTCGGTACCGGCGCGAGAAGAACGCCGTCAGCATCGACGGGCTGCCCGCGATCGACTGAACCGGGCGCCGTTGCGTCGCTCTGGAGCGCGATCGACTGAACCGCGCGCCGGCGCGTCGCCCTGGAGCGCGATCGACTGAACCGCGCGCCGGTGCGACCGTTCGAGGGCGCAATCGACGGTTGGGTTCAGGACGCGTCGGGAGCGACCGTGGCCAGGAAGAAGGAGCCGCGGCCTTCGGCGCGGTGGCGGCCATCGCCGCTGCACAGGGCCTGCCCGCCGCGTTGCAGACGCGCGCGCGTCCAGGCGGGACGCTCTTCGCGCTCGTCGACCAGCTCGATCTCGCCGTCCACGACGAGCAGCAGGGCGGGCCCGGGGATCGCGAAGCGGCCGCCGCGGAGTTCGACGCGAGAGAGCGCGAACTCGGCGGCCGGCGTGCGGTAGCTCGTTTGGCGCACGCCCGTCGAGGGCTCCTGGATCAGGCCGGGGCAGAGGTGGGGCTCGGCCGCTTCGAAGTCGAGCACCCGACAGAGTTCGGGGACGTCGACGTGCTTGTGCGTAAGTCCGCCGCGCAGGACGTTGTCACTGCTGGCCATGAGTTCGACCCCGAATCCGCTCAGGTAGGCGTGCAGGCGTCGCGGAGGAAGGTAGATGCCTTCGCCGGGCGCGAGCGTCACGTGACGCAGGGTGAGCAGGGCGAGCAGACCGGGGTCGGTGCCGAACGCGGCCTGTGCCGCCCGGAACCAGCGCGCCGCGGCCGCGGTGTCCGTGTCGGTGTTGCGGTCGTCGGGGGCGGCGCGCCGATCGACGCGCTCGAGAGCGGCAGCGAGTTGGTCGTCGGTGAGGGTGAAGAATCTCCGGAAGCAACGCTCCATGGCGGCCGGTCCGGGGTGCGCGGTCAGATCGTCGATCTCCACCGACAACCCGTCTGCGTCGGCAAGGTCGAAATGGCGCAGAAGGCGAGCGCACTCCTGCGGTGGACGAAAACCGCAGAGTGCTTCCACCGGCGTCAGGGCCACGAGCAGTTCGGGCTTGTGGAAGGCGTCCTTGTAGTTCCGCTCGGGCGCGTCGATGGGCACGCCCGCGGTCTCCTCGGCCGAGAAGCCGGCCCGGGCCTGCGCGGCGTCGGGGTGGGTCTGCAGGCTCAACGGCGCGCCGATCGACAGCACCTTCAAGAGGAAGGGCAAGCGCCCGAAGCGGCGGTGCACTCCGGCCCCAAGCACGGCCTCGGGAGCGTTCTCGACGAGGGCCGCGAGGTCGGGGGCCGGCGCGGGCGCCCGCACCGTGGCCGGCCCGCGCGGGTGGGCACCAATCCACAGCTCGGCCTCCGGCCCTCCGGTCGGGGGGCGGCCGAGGAAGGCGCTCAGGCGGTCGCGCGTTCCCCAGGCATAGGGCATCGTGGGTCCGTCGATCGTGTAGATCGCCACAGCCCCACCCTAGCCGTCGGTCCCCGGCATCCCAATGGACGGCGGCCCCGTGCGGCCCGCGCCCGCGACGCGGGGGCAAGGCGACTTCCTCTCGGGATCGATGCGGCGCCGCCCTCTGGCCACCGGGGATCCCCGTCCTTTGCGGGGCTCGGACCCGTGGTACTCTCCAGGCTGGATCGGCGATGGATTTGCCGACGGGCGAGGAGAGAGACCGGCATGCCAGAGACGAAATTCACCTTTTGCCGTATCTGCGAGGCATCCTGCGGTCTCGAGGTCGATGTCGAAGGCGACCGCATCACCGACATCCGACCCGACAAGGCGCACGTCGCCACCGGCGGGTATGCGTGCATCAAGGGACTGCACCAGCATCAAATGTACGACTCGCCGGATCGGCTCACCCATCCGATGAAACGGACCGGCCGCACGTGGGAGCGGGTCTCGTGGGAGCAGGCACTCTCCGAGATCGGTGCGAAGGTGCGCGCGCTGCACGAGCGCGACCCCGATTCCATCGCGATGTACGTCGGGACCGCGGCGGGCTTCAGCGTCCTGCATCCGATCTTTGCGCAGGGCTTCATGCAGGGCGTGGGATCGCGCAGCATGTACGCCTCGGCCACGCAGGACTGCGCGAACAAATTCGCGATGGCGACGCAGGTCTACGGCTTTCCGTTCACGCAGCCCTTCGTCGACCTCGAGCACACGAAGTGCCTCATCCTGGTCGGCACCAATCCCGCCGTCTCCAAGTGGACCTTCTTGCAGGTGCCCAACCCGGGCAAGCGACTCAAGGAGATCCGCGCGCGCGGCGGGCACGTCTTCATCGTGGATCCGCGCCGCACGGAGTCGGCCAAGGTGGCGGGAGAGCACGTCTTCGTGCGCCCCAATACCGACATCTTCTTTTATCTGGCCTTCCTGAACGAGCTCATCGAGATCGGCGGCGTCGACGAAGAGCGCGTCCGCGCGCACATGTCGGGCTTCGAGGAACTTCGCGAGGTGGTGCGGCCGTGGACTCCCGAGCGCGCCGCGGAGGTCACGCGCATGCCCGCCGCGACCCTGCGTCGCATGGTGCGCGCCTATCACGAGGCCGATGGTGCGTGTCTGGCGAGTGGAACCGGCGTAGGGCAGGGGACCAACGGCACCCTCTGTGTGTGGCTGCAGGAGGCGATCAACGCGGTCTCCGGAAATCTCGACCGTAAGGGTGGTGCGCTGGTCGGCGAGGGCGTCTTCGACTTCGCCCGCTTCGGCGTTCGCACCGGCATGTTCGTCAAGAAGAACCACTCCCGCATCGGCGGCTTCGAGTCGGTGAACGACGCGCTGCCCGGCGGTGTGCTCGCCGACGAGATCCTCACGCCCGGAGAGCGCCAGGTGCGCGCGCTCTTCGTGACCGGGGGCAATCCCCTTTTGACCATGGCCAACGCCGGGCGCCTGCGCGAAGCCTTCGAGCAACTGGAATTGCTGGTCACGCTCGACATCTATCGCAACGAGACCGGCGCGCTCGCCCACTACGTCCTGCCGGCGACGTCGCCCCTGCAGCGCCCGGACCTCCCTTTTGCTTTTCCTCTCTTCCTGGGCATGCAGGCACGGCCCTATCTGGCCGCGACCGAGGCGGTGGTGCCGCCGCAGGGAGAGCAGCGCGACGAAGCAAGCATCTACGTCGACCTCTGTCGCGCCTCGGGGATCCCGATCTTCGGATCGCGGGTCGCGCAGCGGGCGCTCGAAGCAGCCATGGCCCTGCATTCGCGCAAAACGCCCGGGAAGCCGCGCGCCCTGCCGCAGCGCGGCCTTCTGTCGCTGCTCTTGCGGGTGACGGGGCAGGGCGGCTTCGACGCCCTGGTGGGCGAACCGCACGGGCGCCTGCGGCCGGCCGGTGCCGGCGAGGATTTCCTCGGCAAGCGCGTCGTCACCGACGATGGCCGGGTGCACCTCGCTCCGGAGCGCTTCGTCGAAGCGGCCGCGGGACTGGAGGACGTCTACGAGGCTGAGCGTCGCGCCCCGCTGCGGTTCCGCTTGATCTCCAAGCGCGACCACAAGACGCACAACTCCTGGACGCACAACATCGAAAGCTTCGTCGACGCGTCCTTCGACACCAACCACCTGCACATGCATCCCGACGACGCCGCGCGCATCGGTCTGGCCGACGGCGACCTGGCCGACGTGTCGTCGCCGGTGGCGACGGTGCGCGTGCCGGTGCGACTCATCCACGACCTCATGCCGGGCGCGGTGGCGCTGCCGCACGGCTGGGGCCATCAGCACGCCGACGGCCTGAGCGTCGCGAGTCGGACGCGCGGCGTGAACGTCAACCTACTCGCGGCGGACGGACCCGAGCGCATCGAGCGCCTCTCGGGCATGGCGCACCTCACTGGCATCGAGGTCGATGTATGCCCGGCCGCCGGCCCGCAGGACCCGACCTCCTGGTCGGGCCTGCCCGCCTCCTGACCATTCGCTCCGGCTCGGGACGTTGCCGCGCCGCGGTCGCGCGGCGACGCCGGATCGCGGCGGGACACGCGCGCGATGGGGCAGGCGTGGCGCGAGGCGCAGTCAGGCGTGGCGCGAGGCGGGCCAGGCGTGGCGCGAGGCGGGCCAGGCGTGGCGCGACGGGGCCGGCGTGGCGCCCGACGGGGCAGGCGTGGCGCGCGACGGTCGTGGGCGGGGCAGCCCGACGTGGCGCGAAGCGATGCAGGCGTGGCGCGGGAGTGTCAGGGGCGGCGCAGCCAGACGTGGCTCGCGACGGTCAGGAGAGAGCGGCCGTCGACGACCTCGTGGCGGTAGCGGTCCTCCCCCCGGGCGGGAGCGCGCACCTCGCGCGCATGCTCGAAAGGATTGGAGTCGATCGGCACCTCCTCGAGCACGACACCGTTCTTCCAAAGCCGTAGGGTGAAGCCGTCACCGTCGCTCACCGTAGCTTGCAGCAAGGCGCTCTCGGCGCGCACCGTGTCGCCGCTGCGTTGGCCGGAGAGATCGGTTTCGATCATCGGCCCGTGCGGGCCCTCGATCTTCACCACCGTGCGGCCTTCGCGCAGACCGCGCAGGATGCCGGCGACGCTGAGCTCGTCGGTGCGGATCAGTGTCGTCGGCGCGGCCAGCGGTGTGTACAGTGGGCCGTCCCCCCGCCCACCGCGGTGATCGTCGCTGCCGCCGATCGCGACGGCATGGGAGCCGCGCTCGAGCAGGTCCTCCCAGAAAGGGATGCCGCTGAAGATGCTGCCCCACACCTCGACGCCGTCGATCGTGGTCGGGTCGACGTCGTACGTCCAGGCGCAGCCGATGCAGAGATCGCTCACGGCGAGCAGCGGGTGGCTGACCGAAAAGAAGCCGTCCTGCGCGTGTGTGTCGGCAATCGCGGCCTCGATGGTGGCGCCGCGCACACCGATGCGGTGGTCGAGCCACGTCGTCGTGCCGATGGCGTTGGCGTGACCCGCGTAGGTCGTGAATTCCATGCCGGGAAGCAGGAGCACGTCGGTGTCGCGCTGGGCCGCTCGATACCACGAGAGCTGGCTCACGGTGTTGTGCTCGGACAGAAGCAGGAAGTCGAGGCCGCGACTCTCGGCGAAAGCAATGAGCTCCTCGATCGTCGGCGTGCCATCGCTCTCGATGGTGTGGGCGTGGAAGTCTCCGGCATACCAGCGCACACCGCTCTCGAGCGCGGGTGGCGGCGTGTAGGGTGCGCGTTCGGTTTGCGCGGCGAGCGTCGGCGCGTCGCGCAGGATCACCTCGACCGCGTAGCGCGCGGGTTCGTCGACGATCTTCGCTTTGCCGACCACGACTTCCCAACGTCCAGTGGGCAGGGGGCCGGGTAGGTAGCTTGGCGAGGCGGCGTGGAGGCCGACGACGGCGGGTTCGGACTTCCCCCCACCCCAACCGCGAAAGCCGTTGGGGTCATCCAGGCCCCAGTCGAGGATGTTGTCCTCCGAGAGGTCGTCGTGGCGGACCTCGATCTCGGCGACGCCTGCGGGCACATCGAAAGGCAGAAAGAAGTGGGATTCCGACCCTTCGGGCACCGGGCCTTCCAGTTGGATTCGCCTCTCGCCGGTGAACCCCGGGGACGACCCATCGCCGCAGCCCGAGAGCGGCAGCAGGAAACAAAGCACGGCGGTCGCCAGACGTCGCATGGATCGTTCCTCTTCCCTTCGCGCGGGCCGCGAGCATCGGCCCCGTGCCGACGAGGTATCAGATGGAGCGGCCCGGGCCAGGGTGGGGTGCTGCTTTCGGATTTGTATCTGCCGCCTCTTCGGAGTAGGCGAGGCATACGCAACCGAGAGGAGTCCCGTTTCATGGCAGAAGTTCGAGTCGAGCAGGAGGTCGCAGCGTCCCCGGAGAGCATCTGGGAGGTCGTACGGGATTTCGGCGGCATCAAGCGCTGGAACCCCGGCATCGAAGACGTCGAGGTCGAAGGCTCCGGCGTCGGCAGCGTGCGGACGATCAAGATGGGCGGGGGCATCGAACTCCAGGAGCGGCTCGAGCATGTCGACGACGTCGGACGGAGCTTCTCGTACTCGATCATCGCGGGACCGGTCCCGGTCGAAAACTACCTGGCGTCCCTGACGATCCACGAGGCCGACGAGGGTCATTCGCGCATCACCTGGCAAAGTAGCTTCGACCCCAAGGGCGCGCCCGAGGCGGATTGCGTTGCGCTCTTCACCGGCGTCTACGAAGGAGGCATCGCCGCGCTCCGCAAGGCCGTCGCCTAGGAACGCCTGGAATTCCTTCCAGGAGGACGGGCCTTCCCGGCATCGCGCGCTCTACTTCGCCACCGGGGGGAGGCCGGCGAGAAGGCCGGCCATGAGATCCTCGTCCGCCGTCGTGCGCCAGGCCTCGAGCGCGCCCGTTGCCAGTGGGTCGCAGCCGACGCGCAAGGGAGCGTCGTCGTCGAGGATCGCATCGGCGATCGCGGCCGCGGCCCGTGGCGCCGGGGTGACCAGCGGCCCGACTCCTTTGCGCTGCTCCCACGCCCATGCGCTCACGGCACGATAGGCCTCGTTGGCGGCGGACTCGGGCAGGCGGTCCGAGCCAGCCAGCATGTCGGTCTCGATCGGGCCGGGAAGGATCTCCAGCACGCGGATGCCGTGGCCGGTGACCTCGGCGCGAAGACTCTCGCCGAGTGCGGAGACGGCGGCTTTGCTGGCGCGGTAGGCCGCGTACAGGGGCATGGGGAAAAGGAGTGAGGAGGTGGTGACGTTGCAGACGACGCCGCCGCCGCTCGCGCGCAGCACCGGCAGGGCGCGCCGGGTCGTCTCGACCAGGCCGAAGACATTGGTCTCGAAGAGGCGTCGCCATAGGCTTGCAGGCGCATCCTCCACCGAGAGGTACTCGCCCTCCACGCCGGCATTGTTCACCAGGACCCGCAGGCCATCGGGAATCGCGATGGTCGCGGGGTCCTCGACGTCGAGACGGGCGACGCACAGGCGCCCGCCGGCGTCTGCGGCCAGCCCTGGCAGGTCGGCGCCACGGGTGGGATCGCGCATCGAAGCGACCACCTCGAAACCCCGCCCGGCGAGTTCGAGGGCTACGGCGCGGCCGATGCCGCGACTGGCGCCGGTGACGAGAGCGATTCCTTCAGCCTTCATGAAGATCCTCATGACAGAAGAGGAGGGCTCGAGCGAGGGCGGCGAATTCCAGTGCACCCGGTATGGTGCCGAGGGCTTCGTCGATCAGTGGGTCGACTTGATCGATCAGGAAAGCGGTCAGCGACACGCTCGTGTCAAGGACCGCCGGTGCGCCCGGTATCTGGCCGACAGGTGTGGCCGCCGTGCGCTTGAATCCATCGCCGATGACGTGCTCCATGATTTCAGGCTTCGTGCGGGGCGTGCTGTGCGTGCTGCGATCACCGGCGGGCGGTTGATGGCCAGAGCTTGCCTCCAGTCGAGTCTACGAAACCAAGACCGATGCAAATCGACCTGACGACAGTCTGCGGCGACAGGCTATAAATTCAGATTCGATCCATCACCGGATCAACGAAACGTGCCGGCCGTGAACCCCGTAGCGAGTCCCCACCACTTGTTCTGGATGGCGGGGTACTTGGTCGGTGGGGTCGTCGCCTTGATCGTGGCCCACCGTGAGAATCTGCCGCTCGGCCGCTGCGCGATTGCGTGGGTCGTGATGATGATGCTGGGACTGCT
>JAPOLW010000886.1 GCA_029976905.1 bacterium
TATGAGGAGGATTGAGACGAGGAAGATCACGTCATCAGGATGTGATGACGATGTGGCGCGAGCTACGAGCGAAGCTTAGATAACTTATGAAGTGAGACCCGCGTTGATAATAAAAACGAAGGAGTACCGTGTTCAACCCATGTCGCCTCTCCGCCGCCTAACGTTAATTAATGCGCGTTTCTCGCCTCCTCGAGAGCCTGCGCAAAGTCGGCGACGATGTCGTCTATGTGCTCGATGCCGACGGAGACGCGGATCATGTCCTGGCTCACGCCCGATGCCTTCTGCTCCGCCTCCGTGAGCTGCTCGTGGGTGGTGGACGCCGGGTGGATCACCAGAGTCTTGGCGTCGCCGACGTTGGCGAGTTGCGACGCCAGGCGGAGGGAGTCGATGAACTTGGTGCCGGGGCCGAGGCCACCCTTGACGCCGAAGGTGAGCACCGCGCCGTAGCAGTCCTTGCGGAAGTATTCGTTCGCCTTGCGGTGGAAGGGGTGGTCGCTGAGACCCGGGTAGTTGACCCAGGACACCATGGGGTGCGACTGGAGGTACCTGGCGAGCGCCATCGTGTTCCCGCAGT
>JAPOLW010000887.1 GCA_029976905.1 bacterium
AGCGGAGAAATACGCTGTAATGGAAGGCTTTACTGTTATGCACTTTGAACATAGATATAAAGAGGCTTATGAAGAATTATTAGATCTTTACCAAAAAGGCCTATTGAAAGCACCGATGCACATTGAAGAAGGAATAGAAAATTTTCCATTAGCACTTCAAAAACTATTTACTGGAGGCAATACTGGAAAGTTGATAGTTAAAATTTAAATAAAACAAGCTAGTAAATTAATGATTCTTCTGTTAGATAATATCGAAACTGTTCCCCGGTAGCTCAGTTGGTAGAGCAAGCGGCTGTTAACCGCTTTGTCGCTGGTTCGAGTCCGGCCCGGGGAGCCATTTTTTTAAATTTTTTATTTAAAATTTTTCCGACTATTGATATTATTAATAATCATGAAAAAAATTAAATTATTAGTCATTACTTTTATGTTTCCTTTAATCCTTGTGAATTGCTCTAATCAATATGATGGAGGAATTTATACTGGTAATTCTATGTCTTCAAAAAAACCTACTGAACAGAATGATCAGGAAATTGAAGTAATTGAAGAAAAATTAACATCTGAAACTATTTCAACT
>JAPOLW010000888.1 GCA_029976905.1 bacterium
TGACCGTGTGAGACACAGCGCGAGTGAGCGATCTGTGGAGATCCGTCTCGTCGATCGTGCCGAACCGGTCACCGTGGTGGGTGAGCCCCGTCAGCTGGCCTCGGCACTTGGCAACCTCGTGGAGAACGCCGTGAAGTACTCCGAAGTTGGGGGACGCGTAGATCTCGCCGTTGACGATGACGGTGACGGTGTCGCGTTCACGGTGACCGATGACGGTGTGGGAATCCCCCAGCGCGAGATCGAACGGATCTTCGAGCGCTTCTACCGGGTCGACAAGGCGCGCAGTAGGGGTACCGGTGGGACGGGGCTCGGCCTCGCGATCGTTCGCCACGTGGCGACCAATCACGGAGGTGAGGTCGAGGTCACCTCGGCGGAGGGCGAGGGGAGCACATTCGTCCTTCGGATACCCCATGGCACCCCAGCCGCGGATGTCGACGGCGTGGAAAGTTCTCTCGAGGAGGTCGAGTCAACATGAGTCAGCAGACCGTCTTGCTCGTCGAGGATGAGGAGTCCTTCATCGAGGCGGTCCGGCTCGGGCTCTCCCGGGAGGGATTTGCCGTTGAGGTCGCGCGAG
>JAPOLW010000889.1 GCA_029976905.1 bacterium
CAAGGGGTTGAAGCCCAGACCCTGGCCAACGTGTATCTGGCACTGGAAAACGATCTCGAGATCATTCCGGTGCTCAACAAGATCGATCTCCCCGGTGCGGATCCTGATCGCATCAAGGAGGAGGTAGAGGCGATCATCGGCCTCGATTGCAGCAACGCCATCCCCTGCTCGGCCAAGACCGGCTTAGGGGTTCCCGAAATCCTGCAGGCGGTGGTGGATCGGGTGCCGCCTCCGGCGGACACAGTGAAGGAGCCCACCAAGGCGCTGATCTTCGACTCCTATTACGACCCCTACCGGGGCGTGATCGTGTACTTCCGGGTGATGAGTGGGCAGATCAGCTGCAAGGACAAAGTTCTGCTGATGGCCAGCAAGAAGACCTATGAGCTCGATGAGATCGGGATCATGGCGCCGGACCAGAAGAAGGTGAATGAGCTCCACGCCGGCGAGGTGGGTTATCTGGCGGCTTCGATCAAGGCGGTGGCCGACGCCCGTGTGGGCGACACGATCACCCTGGTGAATGCACCGGCCGATGCGCCGTTGCCGGGTTACACCGAGGCCAAGCCGATGGTGTTC
>JAPOLW010000890.1 GCA_029976905.1 bacterium
GGATTCAGCGGGTGAAGGTGCGTGTTTCACGCGCATTTTGAACGCCTGTTCTGCCACGAATCACACGCGTGTAACTGGTAGGATAGAGAGACCGTGAACGGCCCGCTCGACCAGTGCGACCAGCTCGCCTCGAGGAACGCGAAAACCCTGGATTTTGCTTGCCAGGACAGGGATTTTGGAGCGCAGGCATGAGCGGCGGCGGCAAGTTCAATCCGGCCGTGGAAACCCCGACGGGGCACCCTCCGCGGCGAGCCAGGAGTCAGATGTGACCAGCACCGAGTCGTCGTCCTATGGCGCGCAAGACATCACCGTTCTCGAAGGCCTCGAGGCGGTGCGCAAACGGCCCGGTATGTACATCGGTTCCACTGGTCCGACCGGGCTCCATCATCTGGTGTGGGAGGTCGTCGACAACTCCGTTGATGAAGCGATGGCAGGCCACTGTTCTCGCATCGATGTGTCGATCCTCGCCGACGGTGGCATTGAAGTCTGCGACGACGGTCGGGGTATCCCAGTCGGCAAGCACCCCAAATACGACGACATGTCTGCCGCCGAGGTCGTGCTGACGGTGCTTC
>JAPOLW010000891.1 GCA_029976905.1 bacterium
GGGCTCTTGACTTCGGAGGAGGAGGGTTCCGCGTCTAGGGATTTCGCGGCGAACGCGCGGCTGGACGCCTGGCTGGACAGCCTGGACCTGGTCGGCGACGCCGCGGGGACCTCCGGCGGCGTCAGCTCCGGCCGCGGCCAATCCGGTCCCGCGCAGATCGGGCTCGGCGACGCCGCGCGTCTCGCGGTCGTTCTTCGCGCGATCTGCGTCGAATCGCGCCGTCTCCGCTTGCTCAACGAGCGACTCCGCGACGGCGATGGCCGCCGCGCGCGTCGCGTTCGCCGCCGCCGGCGCTCTGCGCGTCCGCGTCCGCCGCGCGTCGGCGTCGGTCGCGTCCGCCATGCGGCGCATCAGCCGGACCTTCTCCTCGAAAGCCGCTCGGTCGCGGCGCTCGACGGCCCAGTGCGCGCCCAGCGTCAGCGCGAGCAACGCCAGGTTTCGAACCAGCTCGCCGGCGACGACGGCGACGAGAGCGCGCGTCGGAGCGACGCTGCCTCCGACGGCGTCGCCGACGGCGTCTCCGAACCTCAGCTTGCGGTACACGTTCATGGGCACGTCCAGTCCTACGCGC
>JAPOLW010000892.1 GCA_029976905.1 bacterium
GAAGGAGGCCGAGAGGGTACTCGGGAAGACGACCAGCGATCGAAAGAAATCCCAGGCGGAGGCCAAGAAGGCGAAGGAGGCGAAGGAAATCACGCACAAGGAGTTCCTAGACGCCAAGCAAAACAGTATCGAGGCCGAGAACGCGGCCAAGCAAGAGGAGAGGGACCTCAAGGACGCACAGAGAAGAGCGGAGGCCGAGGCTAAGGCCAGAAAGGACCTAGAGAAGGAGATCGAGGAGGAGGAGAAGCGAAGGAAGATCTCCAAGGCCAAGAAGAAGGTCCTAGAGAAGAAGAAGCTGACTGCCGAGGAGCTGGCCAAGGAGGAGGCCAGGAAGCGGCAGGAGGCCAAGGACCGTGTCAAGAAGAAGGCCGAGAAGAGGAGGAAGAGGGCCGAGGAGGAGCGCCAGAGGAAGATCGCGATCGAGTTGGAACTGGAATCGAAGCACAGGAAGGTGGCGGACCTCGAGGAGAACGGCGGCGCGATTTACTCGACGGGGAAGAACAACGCCGGCCAGCTTGGCTTGGGCGACCTCGACGATCGATTTCGCTTCGAGGCGGTGCCATCCTCTCG
>JAPOLW010000893.1 GCA_029976905.1 bacterium
GGCCGCCGCCGCGGCATTGGTGGCCTCGGCCGTTCAGCACGCTCAAAACGTGAAGCTCTTCTCGTCCACCTGGCAAAACTCGCTGCTCGACAAGATTAAGAAGTTCCCTTCTTCCCAGTGGGTTGCCGAGCCGCCCCGTGCCGCGATCGACTTTAACGACTTTGTGCAGCCGCCCACGCGCCAGTGCTTTTCGTGTTTCAAGCTTCGGCCGATGCAGATGTTTTCGAGCGGCATGCAGACGTGCTCCGACTGCCTGTACGGCACCGACGCCGACGCCGACGCCGACGCCGACGCCGACGCCGACAATGCTGCCAGCGCCGACGCCGACGCGCCGCCGGCGCCCACGACGCGCTCGTCAAAGAAGCGGCACGTGCGCGGGTGGACGAGCGCCAGGTCGAGGGCGAGCGCGGAAGTGCACAACTCAAAGAAGAAGAAGTTGCGCGAGATGAGCCAGCGACAGGCCAAGGTGGTCGACTACATGAAGGCGCACTCATGCGGTCTTTGCGGCAAGCTCACGGAGCTCACGCCGCGCGGCATGTGTGAAGCTTGCGACGCGGTCACGCCCTTC
>JAPOLW010000894.1 GCA_029976905.1 bacterium
TTGGTAGACCATTTCCGGGTAGGCGCGGCCGGTCCGGGGGTGCCGCGCGGTCGCGAACCACTCCGAGACGGCGGAGCGGAACTCCGCGGTGTCCGTGCCCGCGTGGGTGGCCATCACGATCTCGACCACTCCGCGCTCGCCAGCGGCAAGCGCGGCACCGACATCGCCCTCGAGGATCGATCGAAACGGTTCGGTGGTCTGCCACTCCGGGTGTTCGGCGGCGAGTTCGCGGACGCGATCGAGCGCAAAGGCAAGCTGGGTGTAGAGCGGCTGTTCGCACCAGAGCGTGCCGTCGTTGTCGAAGACCGCGATGCGATCCTCGGCGGGGACGAAGTCGGCGCTCGCGGGGTCGGTGACTCGCGCGACGAACTCGACAATCGCCGCTCGCGATGCGCTCGGGCCCCACGAGGGCAAAGGATCGGTTGCAGCACCCGTGCTGGTGGTCGGAGGGGCGTGGCAGGCCGAGAGCAACACGGTCACCGCAGCCGCGAACGCGAGTGCCTTCACAGTCTCTCCATTCGTTCCCGGGAGCCGCACTCGATCGCGTGCAGATTCGGCTGCCTTGGA
>JAPOLW010000895.1 GCA_029976905.1 bacterium
TTGCGCTCTACCCCTGAGCTACACTCGCTTAATATTAGTACTCACTATAAATTGTAACAGAAAATTGATTAAACACCAAACGTAGGATAATATTTTAAAAAAATTCATTTAATTGTAGACAGATACCCTGATAATATGGCATCATATGACTATCTAATGTGAGTAATTATAATTTTCCTCAGTAGCTCAGGGGTAGAGCGATCGGCTGTTAACCGATTTGTCGTAGGTTCAAATCCTACCTGGGGAGGCTTGAAGATGATAATTCGTATCCCGTCAACTAATTTAACTATACCTAACCATAAACCGATTTTTTTTTAAGTTTGTCGGATATGTAACAGTAAGATGTGGCTTGGTATTTCTAATAATTCATGTCAGTCCCCTGTAGGAAATTAATGAAATATAATTTTTTAAGCATATTTTTAAACATATTTACATAGACGACAAATTATGTGCACATGCGCTAGGAGTATCCGGAGATTCAAAGTTTTCGGTGTGATAAACAATCTCCAGGTTTCAAAAACGGAACGTAAATTATAATATAAAATTCTTATCCTAAATAGGATGAG
>JAPOLW010000089.1 GCA_029976905.1 bacterium
GGAGCCGGGGCCGGTCGCGTCGAACCCGGTGGAGCCGGGGCCGGTCGCGTCGAACCCGGTGGAGCCGGGGCCGGGCGGGCTGGCCTCGAGTGAACGGAAACCGGGCGATGGATTCACCGGGCTGGTCCGCGGTGCCGCGCGCTCGAGGTGGACCCGGCTCTTTCTGGGCCTCGTCGCTCTCGTCTTCCTTTCGCTTGGCGTGCGCTCGCGCGTGAGCGGTCCCCGTGTCTCGCCCGTGGCAACGGTCGACGGAACGCCCATCGAGGCGATCGACCTGCAGCGGGCCCAGCAGCCACTGGCCGATCTCTTCGCACGAATCTCTCCGGGGGGCCTTTCCGCCGAGCAACGCGAAGGGATCCGGCGGCAGGCACTCGATGGACTGATCGAGCGGATCCTGCTGGTGAACGAAGCCGCGGCCCGGGGCATCGAGGGGACGGACGAGGAGCTGCGGGCCGAGCTGCTCGCGGACGCAAGTTTGCAGGCCGATGGCCGCTTCAGCCGCGAACGCTACGACCGTCTTCTCCGTGCCGCCGGTTGGACGCATGCCGAATACGAACAGACGATGCGCGATGGACTTTCGGCACGAAAGCTTCGCGAGGCGGTCATGGACGAGGTTTCCGAGGTCGAGGTCGATCTGCCGCCGCCCGGCTCCGCGCAAGAGCAACGGCGGCTCGAGGAGGGTGAAGCGCCCGGCAACGAGTCGGCCGAGCAGGCGGAGCGTCGTCGCCGACGGCTCCTGAACGAGCGCCGCCGCGACCATTTTCGGGACTTCCTCGAGGGACTCCGTGCGAACGCGGAGGTTGAAATCGACGAGCGCGAACTCGCTCGGGTGCCGTTGCGTCGCTGAGGCGGGGGGGCATCCAGAGCCGCCTTTCGGCGGTGATCCCGGCGCTGGCCTCAGTCCGCCGGGTATCCCATCATCTGGATCGCGGCGCGAAGTTCGTCGCAGACGAGCCGTTGGTCGGGCGCGGACAAGCGATCGCGCCACTTTCCGATCTGGCCGTCTCGAACGTGGCCGGTATGCAGGAGTTGCTCCCGGTGGACGAGATGATCTTCCTCCTGCCGCACGTCGCCTTCTCCCAGGTTGGGCAGGCTTTCGACGAGACTGTGATGGGCCTCGGCACTGGTCTTCTCGTGCACCCGTTCCACACCGGCCTCATCCACCCCGACCTGGAGGAAGTCCGCAATCACCTTGATTCCGCGCCGCGGGTCTTCGGTCGTGTCCTCGTAGCGAAGGAGAAGGCTCGACGGGAGGTGCCAGAATGCCTCGATGTAGGGCATCTCGTGAAGGACCGCCCGGATCCCATCCTCGATCGACCAGCCCTTGAAGTCCCGTAGCGAAACGACGACGTCGCGCGGGTCCCGGTAGGTGACGATGTTGCGTGCTTTTCCAGCGGCGATCACCTTGCGGGCGAAGGGGCCGGGTAGGTGGCTCTTGATGACGAAGAAGCCAGAGGAGTTCTTTGCCGCCCAGTGGAGGAGCGAGTCCAGGTGCTCCCCGTCGCTGTAGTTGGCGCGGAAGTGCGCTTTGCGCGAGCGCGCGACGCCTTCCATCAACAGCCGCGCCACGTTGTAGGACCACGTCGATGCGGACCGACGCAGGCCGGTACAGAGTGTGAGGTGGATCACCGGTGTCTCCGCGGTAGACTCGAGGGCCGGGAAGTCGCAATGGGAATCCCCATGCGGAAGGGATCGGAACCCGGTGCGCGGGAGTCAACCGGATTCCACGCGATCGCCGAAGGGCCGGGCGGCGGGGCCTCTCTTCCCCAATACGGCGTCATACCGGTCCGCCTTCGGCCTCGAGCATTCGTCGTCGGAACTCCTCGGCGTCGACGAATCCGACGACCCGATCCACCTCGCGCCCCTCCTCGTCGTAGAAGATGATGGTGGGAACCCCGAGAACGCCGAACTCCTCGAGGAGCCGTTCGTTCTCGGCGCTCGCTTCGGTGACGTCCGCCTGCAGCATCGAGAAGCGGGCCGCATCGCGAAGGACGTCGGGGTCGACAAAGGTCGAGTGTTCCATCTCCACGCAGGGAAGACACCACTCCGCAGCGAATTCGACGACTGCGGGCCGCTTCGACGAAATGGCCTGGTCGAGAGAGGAGGCGCCAAGGGGTTGCCAACGGATGCCCACGCTCGCCTCGGTCGAGGAGAAGCCCAGCCAGGCGGCAAGAACGAGCGCCGCGGTTCCGGCGAGTCGTCGGCCAAGCGTGAACGCGCGAAGAGCCCGTCCCGAGGGCTCGAGAAAGCCGAGGTAGAGTGCACCGGCCGCGAGGAAGATCGGCCAGAAGAAGCGCATGAACTCGTGTCCGAGGAGCGGGGCGACGAAATAGACTGCCATCGCGAGGAGAAGCACGCCAAAGAGACGGTTCATCCACGAGAGCCACTCACCCGAGCGTGGCAGCTTGTCCAGCGAGCCCGCGGCGGTCGCCAGGAAGACGTAGGGTAGGCCCATGCCGAGGCCCATCGAGAGGAAGAGGGAGAAGCCCTTCCAGACGTCGCGCTCGGTACCGACGTAGACGAGCAGCCCGAGCACGACCGGACCGATGCAGGGGGCGGCGACGATTCCCATCGTGAGCCCCATCAGGAACGCGCCGCTGATTCCCGTCGACGAGCCTCCGAAGCGCTGCATCAGTGCCGAGGGGGCGCGGATCTCGAAGAAGCCGAGGCTCGACATCGCCAACGTCGCAAGAAGGAGCGCGAGTCCAACCAGGACGGCGGGGTGTTGCAGGGGAGCTCCGAAAAGTCCGCCCGCGAGGGATGCGGTCACCCCGAGCGTGGCAAAGCTGAGGGTGATGCCTGCAACATACGCGACGGCCAGAGGCCATGGCTTGCCGTCGGTGGTCGACTGCGAACCGAAGAATCCAAGGGTGACCGAGATGAGAGGGTAGACGCAGGGGGTGAGATTCAGTGTGAGTCCGAGGAGCAGAGTCATGCCGAGAGCCGCGGGTAGGCTCGCTCCCTGAAGCCACGAGAGCAGCCACGACTCCTGGGAAGTCCCGATGGCCCGGCGGTTGGTTGCGCCTGCGTCCTGGACCGTCCCCTTCTCTCCGAGAAACGCTTCGACCGTCCTCGGGGGAAGGCATCGTTCGTGGTTGCACGCCTGGTAGCGGAGCGTGGCGTGCACCGGACCGGCCGGCGCCCGATCCGCACGCGCCACGATCTCGATCGTCCCATCGTAGACGAGCATGGGTTTTTCAGGCGAGAAGGGGAACGTCTGGGCCTCGGGGTCGGGGTAGATCGGCTCGTCGAACGTCACGCCCTCGGCCTCCAGGGTGAGAACCGTGGGAATCAGGAAGGCCTCGTCCGGCACGTGGGCGTTGATGTGGTAGCCCTCCGCGATTTTGAGGATTCCACGGACCTCGACGGCGTCCTCGCTTCGCTCGATGTGGCCGCCCAGCTTGACGACGGGGGCTACAGCTTCGGCCCGGACCAGGAGGCCCGGGCCCACGACGAGCAGCGCGAGCCCGAGCAAGAGTCTCGCCTTCACGTCAGGGCCTCCGGTGCGCGCTCAATCGGCGCCGACGCTTCGTCCTCTGGCGAGGCGATCCCCGTCCGGACGAATCGGGAAATCCTGCGGTCGAACGCGCGCAGGCGCCGACCCGCAGAGCCCCCGAAATTCGCGCAAGAACCCCTCGCCGCGCAAGACGATGCGCACGACGTTCCGCTCACGAGGCAGCGTGTCGGGGGCTTCGGCGACGAGGGATGTTCGCCGTTTCTGGAAGTCTTCTCCGGCTTTGGGCTGCACCTCGAGGATCCGCGTCTCCCGGCCGGGGTGTTCCATCGACCCGGCTTCCCGGATCTCGACGGAGAGCGCCTGTCTCCCGTCGACGGGATCGGGGTCGGCGTTCCTGCATGCTCCGGCGGCGGCGAAGCCACTTCGAGCGAATGGACGCTCGGCGGGTTCGGGAACGTCGACTCGTGTCGACAACTCGATTCCGCTTTCGGGGAGGCGAATCTCTCGGGGGTGGTCGACACGAGGGAATTCACTCGGTTTCGAACACGAGCCCCTCGAAGGAGCCCTCCGAGCGCCAGGCCTCGAGGAGCTCAAAGAACGCGATCGAGCCGCCCCCATAGGGCGCACCTTGAAGTGCCGCCGCACCGGGCGACTTGCCTTCGTTGTTGTAATAGCCGGGCGTGCAGTTGGGACCGCCCGGACCCATCATGCCGTTGGCCTTCTCCAGAATCGTCTGCACCCAGGCCTTCTCGGCTTCGGGCTCGACTTCGACGGTCGCCGCGCCGCACTCGAGGGCGTGTCCGATGATGAAGGCGAGATGCGTGGTGAGCTCGTCCAGGAGATGCGGAAAGTTGGCGGTGAAGGCCGCCTGGTTCATGTGCATCAAGAAGCAATTCGGGAATCCGTGGCTCTGCATGCCGTGAAGAGTGCTCATGCCTTCGCTCCACTTCTCCGACAGCGTTCGCCCCCCGCGTCCGGTGATCTCGTATCCGGCGCGGCGCGCATAGCCGGTGCCCACTTCGAAGCCGGTCGCGAAGATGATGCAGTCGACTTCGTACTCGATACCGGCCACGACCAGGCCCGTTTCGGTGATTCGATCGACTCCCTTGCCGTCGGTGTCCACGAGGTCGACGTTGGGGCGGTTGAAGGTAGGAAGGAAGTCGTCGTTGAACGTCGGGCGCTTGCAGAACATCTGGTAGTACGGCTTGAGCTTCTCGGCGACGGCGGGGTCCTCGACCAGGCTGTCCACCCGGGCGCGGATCTCATTCATCTTTTCGAAGTTCGCCATCTCCATGATCTCAGCGACGTTCGGCGCCCCACGGGCGGTCGCTTCCTTGAAGCGTCGGAGCATTTTGCCGACCAGATCCGTCCAGCCGTCGTCTACGAGATCCTCGTCCTGGGGCACGCCCGAGACGAGATTGTTGAAGTTCTCCATCCGGCGTTTCTGCCAGCCTGGCGCGAGACTCTCGGCCCACCGGGGGTCGGTGGGCGCGTTGCCGCGCACATCGACCGAGGAGGGGGTGCGCTGGAATACGTAGAGGTGCTTGGCCGTCTCTCCCACGAAGGGAACGCATTGGATCGCGGTGGCACCCGTTCCGATGACGGCGACCCGTTTGTCGTGTAGCCGATCGAGGCCGCCCAGGGGGCCGCCGCCGGTGTACTCGTAGTCCCAGCGACTCGTGTGGAAGGTATGCCCCTTGAAGTTCTCGATCCCGGGGATGCCGGGCAGCTTGGGCCGATTGAGCGGTCCGTTGGCCATTGCAACGAAGCGTGCGCGCAGATGGTCCCCACGGTCGGTGGTGACGATCCAGCGCCGGCTCGGCTCGTCCCACAGCATTCCCTTGACCTCGGTCTGGAAGATCGCTCCACCGTAGAGATCGAAATGTCGTCCGAGGCGCGAACTATATTCGAGAATCTCGGCCGCGAAGGAGTACTTCTCCCTGGGCATGTACCCGACGTCCTCGAGCAGCGGGAGATAGATGTAGGACTCGACGTCGCATTGTGCTCCGGGGTAGCGGTTCCAATACCACGTGCCGCCGAAGTCCCCCCCCTTCTCCACGATGCGAAGGTCCTTCACTCCAGCCTGCCGGAGACGCGCGCCCATCTGGAGTCCACCGAAGCCGCCTCCGATGACGAGCACGTCCATCTCCTCATCGATGCTTTGGCGCTCCTCGCGCTCGACGTAGGGGTCGACGAGATAACGAGCGAACTTCCCCTTCACTTCGACGTATTGCTCGTTGCCGTCTTCGCGAAGCCGCTTGTCGCGCTCGATCTGGTATCGCTTCCGCAGGGCCGCGGCATCGAAGTCCTGGGGGGCGGCAGGGGACGCCCTCTCGTCTTGCTTCGGTGTGCTCATCGAGGTTCTCCCGGTCCGGGCTGCTCAATTCAGAATCTGTCATGAGCGGAATGCCCCGGCAAGTTCGAGCACGGCGAGAATGAGGCCGATGCGTTCGGGGCGATCGTGCGGAACTTCTTCGGGGCGGTGACCTCGATGACGGGCCCGGCCGTGCTCGTCGTCGAGTCCGGAGGCTCCCGAGGTCTACCGGTCCCGCCTCGAGGGTGCGACGTCGCGTGGGTGCAGTGGTTGCCAGGCGGCGAGAGCAATCGCCGGCGCGAGCGCCGCGAGAAGGTAGAGCACCGGCTCGTACGAGCCAAAGGCCGAGCGGCTGGCTGCGAGGAGACTTGGTCCGATCGCACTGCCGAGTACGACGATGGTCGCATTGGCCCCGGAGATCGCGCCCAGGTGCGAACGACCGAAGAGTCTTGGAAATCCGACGGAGGAGAGTACGCCGAACTGCCCCGCGGCGAGTCCGAGGCCGAGGGCGGCGGCGGGAAAGCCGAGTGGGTGTCCGAGATGAGCGCTTGCCACGAAGCCAATCGATTCGCACGCGAGCATGGTCCAGACCAGCGTTCGAATCCGCATCCGGTCGATCGCCCATCCGATCAGCACGCCGCTTCCGATGCTCGCGACGGCGATCGGAGGAAACAGGCCGAGAGCCTCTGTTTTTGCGAGACCCGCAGCTGCTCCGAGGTCGATCACATGGAGGGTGATTCCGGTTACGGTCAACGCCTGCAGCGCAAGCGTCGTGCTGAGAATCCAGAAGCCGCGGGTGCGAAGCGCCTGGCTGCGGGTTGCGAACGCCTCGGGGGTGGGTGCCGGCCGACGGGGGCGAGGGACTTCCGGACCGTCGACCGTCAGCCCACACGATTCTGGGTTCTCGCGGAAGAAGACGAAGGCGATCAGACTCATCACGATGGTCTCGACGGCCCCGATCTGGAGCCACGCGCCTCGCCAGCCGCTGCGAGCGATCCAGGCGTCGAGCAGAAGCGGCGCCGCTGCGAAACCTACCGCGACAAAGGCCCCGCTGATGGCGGCGGCCATCCCGCGGCGCCGATCGAACCATCGAGCGAGCATGGTGTTGCTGGCCAGTGTCAGGACACCCTGACCGGTAAAGCGCAGCGCCGCGAATCCCACAGCCAGCAGGACGAAGCCGCTCACACGTCCAGACGGGTGGAGCACTGCCGCGATGCGGTCCACCTGAGAGAGAAACACGACGGTTGCACCAAGGCCGACCGCCGCTGCCATGGCGGCGACGCGCACCCCCAGTCGATCGATCTGGATGCCGGCCCAGGGAAGGAAGAGAGCACTCGTGACGGTCCCGATCAGATACGCATGGGAGAGATCGACCCGTGCAAGGCCGGTGGCGTCGAGGAGTGCATCGGTGAAGACGGCCACGCCCATGGTTTGGCCCGGAAGGCTGAACAAGACGCCAGTCGTGGTCGCCACGACGATCACCCACCCGTAGAAGAACGGAGTCCGACGCGGCGAGAACGGTATCTCGGGATGGGGTGGAAGGAGCATCGACTGGCGAGCCGCTCGATTCTAAGCGAAGGTTGGGGAGCACAGGGCTCGGCGATCGGCGGTTGCGGATCGTCCTGGACGAAAGCCTCCGGCCTCGAACGGTCCGCGCGTCAGGTCGTGCGCCGCAGTGCGGTGAACGAGGATGACGGGAGCAGAGAAGAGATATTGCATTGAACTCTATGGTAGAATCAGGTCCGACGGCAGGCGAGAATTCAGCTCTTCTTCTCGAAGGGCTCGACCAGGCGCTGGAATTCGTAGACCGACTCGTTCCGATGGACGAGGAACGCTTCCTCGCGACGCATCTGGTCTACGAACGGCGCTCGAATCAGCGCCAGCGCATCCTCGAATGGTTCGCCGAGGAAGTGAATCCCAATGTCTCCGATGGGGAGACGTTCGACATTCTGAGCGTCGGCTGCGGAGGAGGGCATCTCGACGTGCCGATTGCGTCCACCTTGTTCGATCGCGCCGTGCGGCTTCGGTATACCGGACTGGACCCGAATGTGGTCGAATGCGAGAGTTTCGCGCGTCTCTGGAGAGCGGCTGCCCTCGACGAAGCTCACCTCGAGGTGGTCGCGGAGTCTTTCGAGGATTTCCGGGCGTCTCGCTCGTTCGATCTGATTCATTTCGTCCATTGCCTGTACTACATGCCCGAGCCGGCCGCCGCACTGGAGCGCGCGCGCCAGCTTCTTTCTCCGCAAGGGCGCCTGGTCGTGTTCCAGGCGCCGCGTGGGGCACTGAACGAGCTCGCCGGGCGCTTCTACGACAAGCAATACGGCCGTCCGACGCTCTTTTCCGAGGACCTCGGCGTTCTCCTCGACGATTGGGGGTGGGAGTACGAGCGCCAGCGCATCGATGCCTCTTTGGAGGTTTCGCCCTTGTTCGGCACGGACCGGGAGACGGGCCTCGCTCTGCGGGATTTCATCGTCCAGGTCGATGGCCGGCGTCTCCCCGCCTTCGTCCAGGAGCTGGTCGAACGCTACCTGACGAGCATTCGCGTCCGGGACGGAGAGGAATTCCGCATTGCGCATCCGGTTGATGTCTTCGTCATGCGCGAATGAACAACATCGAAACGTCCTGCCGGAAGCGCATCTTGTTTTCGGGCGTCTGGCAGCGCGCGAGGTAGGCCCCAAGGGCGTCATCTTCTCGCATTTCCGCGAGACTCAGTGTCGAGTCGAACAGGCAGCGCTGTAGAAATCCCTCGAGAACGGTCTCGTCGTCGATCACCTGATCGTAATGAATCGTGCGTGCGTCGATCTGCGCGCCAGCGGCGCGAAAAGCCGCCGTTACCTCCTCGGCACTGCTGAAGGGTGTTCCTCCGGGGCGATGGTGCGCGAGGTACGCCTCATAGAAGCTCAGGTAGTGAGAGGAGCGCGACGCGTGCGCCACGAAGCCCATTCCGGTCCGGTTCAGGGCGCGGAGGAACGCGTCGACCCCGGCGGCGAGTTTGGCCCCGGGCAAGGCGTAGAGCGCGTGCACTGCCCAGACAACGTCGTAGTCCGTCGCGGCGCGAGGCAGCTCCTCGAGCCCGCACTCGAATTGTTCGCCCGGGACCATCGGTGTCCGCAGCGCCGTGCTCGCTTCGCGCAGGGAGAAGGGGCTCGGATCGAGCAGGTCGAGGACGAGGGGACCACTTCCCCGTTCTCCGAGGCGCGTGTAGCGATGCAGGGCGGTCGGAAACTTGCCGCTGCCACAGGCGACGTCGAGGATGCGAACCGGCGAGCGGGCCTGCCGGCGCTCTTCGAAGAAGGTCCACCAATCAAATGCCTCCGCCAGCATGCGGTAGTCGAGCGTCGCGACACGGTAGAAGGCATCCATCTCGTCGCGGCCCGCCTCGCTCCAGTGTGCAAGGCTGCGTTCGCTGGTATCACCGGCTTCTCGCTTCACGCGAAATTCCTCTCGTAGAGGACCGGGTTGAGCGGACTATCAATGCGCTCCCCGGCGCGGATGCCCGGCATGAACTTCTCGTAGTCGCCATTGATCAAGGACGGTTCGTCGATCAAACGCGCACCGTCCTCGAAGTAGGTGACGGCGAGCGCCATCCGTTCCGCGTCGGTGTGGTTCGGCCCGGCCGAATGAAGGCTCCGGGCATGGTGGAAGCTCACTTCACCGAAGTCGAAGCCGTCGCCATCAAGCTCGACCTGGTTCTCTTCCAGGGCGGCGATGATGCCGCGGTCGTACGAGTCGTCGAGTTTGCTGAACGGGAGGTCGGCGATTTTGCGCCAGGTGTCGATGCCTCGAGCGAAGACAAGGGGGCCCATCTCTCGGGGGGTGGGCTGCAAGGGTGCCCACAGCGTCACGACATCATCCGAATCGATCGGATAATGATGGGCGTCGTAATGCCATGGAGTGCGGCCGCAGCCGGGGAGTTTCGAGAGTGCGTTGTCATGATAGAGACGCACGGCATCGGCGCCGAGAAGCGCGGCGGCGATCCCGGCGAGGCGGCGACTGCGAACGAAGGCGCCTGCGACCTCGTCCTGAGTCCACATCATCTCGAAGCTCGGAAAGCGCATCGCCGGTGTATCGACCAGGGCCCGGGCGAAGCGCACTTCCCATTCGCGCCGGAGCATGAGGAGGCTTCGCGGAGAGCAAACCTGCTTCAGCTTGACGTATCCGTCGCGCCGAAACGTGCGGATGGCCTCGGAAGGCACCGGGTAGGGGACGGCGAGTTCCGCAGCCAGATCTGCGGGCGCGAGAGCGGCGAGGTCGGGGAGGGGGGGCATGGGCCGGAGGGCCGGGGCGGGCCCGTCGTCCTCGCAAGCGAGGGAGAGGTACCAATCCCACCACTGCTCGTTCGACGCCTCCCATTTACCGTCGACCCGATCATCGGTTGCGTTTCGGCCGCGGAGAAAGGCGCTCGGGTCTTTGGAGTTCACCCGCACGACGTCCCGCCTTCCCCGGCCGTGGGCCGGAAGCGCACGGCGAGGAAAATACCGAGCAGCGAGAGGGCGGCAAGCGAGCCGAAGAGGACGCGATAACCGGCTTCTCCGGGCAGGGTGTCCAGAAGACGACCCCATGCGTAGGGCGTGATCACGTCAGGCAGATAGCCGATAAAGGCGACCATGCCTACTGCGGTGCCGGTCAGTCGCTCTGGGAGGCCTCCCTCCGCGAGAAGAGCGTAGTAGACTCCGCGAAGGGCAAAAGCGGCCCCGGCGAGCAGGGCGGACTGCAGATAGAGCACCGATAGACCGCTCCACTGCGGGGGCACGAGTGCAAGCGAGGTCAGCGACACGGCGAGAATTCCGAAGCTCAAGCCAACGACGGTGCGCGCGTGCGTCCGATCGGCGACGAAGCCCGCGACGAC
>JAPOLW010000008.1 GCA_029976905.1 bacterium
CGCAGGGTCCGCTGGATGCGCTCGCTTCCCCGTAGGATGTCGAGTCGGTAGGGTTCGTCGATCCGGGAGAGCATGGTCCACTCGCGGATCTGGCGAGGCTCGGTGAAATGCCGCCCGGGCGGTCCGAGAATGACGTCTCCGGGTTCGATGCCAGCCGCGAGAGCGGGGGACGAGGGGAAGACCCGTTGCACCGAGACCGCGCCTTCCGAGAGCCCGTGCTCGGCCCGGGTCTCGGGCGGGGCCTGTCGGAACTGAATTCCCATCCACGCCGGGAGGACCTCGCGCGCCACTTCGAGATCGTCCGCATACGCCGGGAAGGCCTCGCGGTCCTCCAACCTCGCGTACTCGGGAAGCCGCAGCGCAAAATCCTCACAAGCAAGCAGGTCCGCCCTGGCCTGGCGCTCCTGCGCCGTCCCGCGGGTACGCAGATACACGTCGGCCGCGACCTCGATGAGAAGCGTCTGCATGCGCTGGAGGGCCGCCTCGCGGACGTCCATCCGGTAGGAGGCCTTCTCCGCGACGCTGCTGCGGTTCTGTAGTTTCTCGAGCCGCTCGAAGGTCTCGGGATCGTCGCGCGTGGCCGGCCCGAGCTCCGCGACCAACTCCGAACCGAGAGCACGCGCCGAGTCGGCGGGAAGAACGGAGATCTCCGAACGTTTCAGGCGTGGAGGCCACTCGGGGTGGGCACGCAGGAAACGTTCGAGATTCGCCCGGGCGAGGTCGCTCTGGGCGCCCCGCCAGGCCTCCGAATATTTCGCGAGGGGCTCGGCGACTTTCGGCAATCGCCCGAGGCGCTCTTCGACCTCCTTCAGACTGCGTGGGCTGGCAAAGCCGAAACCCCGGCCGATCCGGTCGAGCAAGCGGATCTGGCGCTCGTAACGCCCGGGATCGCCCCACGCCTCCGCGAGCAGGGCATCGCCGTATTCGATGGGATCGCGCCCCTCCTCCCAGGCCGCACGCTCGAGCGTCTCGCGCAGGAACTCGTCGGATGTACGCAGGGGGACGTCGGGCGTGTGATCGTTCACGACCGTGAAGACGTGGGCCTTGGGAAAGCTCCCCAGGCCGCGCAATCCCTCGAGAAAGCGGATCGAATGACCGATGTTGTCGACGCCCCGGTTCTCCGGATGACACCCGTAGGCCTCCCGGTCGGCGCTCGTGGAGAAGTAGCCGCAAACCCTCCCGCTGGGAAGCGCGTCATCGAGCCCGTAGGCGAGTTGAGCGAAGCCGCCGGAGTAACACTGGGACATGAGCGTCACGACCCGGATGCCCTCGGGCACGGATTCGAGCATACCCGCCAACTCGTCGACCGTGAGCGACTCCTTGAACCCCCACAGCGAGATGGCATTCCCCCGCGCGCCCGCGTCTTCGCTGCCGCGCGTCCCATGATCGGTCACGTAGACGAAGAGGACGTCCCCCTCTTCGAGATCTGCTCCCTCGGCCGAGAACCAGTCCCCGAGAGCCTCCTGGGTGGCCGGCCGCAGCGCGACGCCGTCGATCTGCGTACTCACGTACTCCATGGGTCGACCGATCGAATTCTCGAGGGAGGTGCCGTCGAGCAGCCAACCATCTCCCTCCGGCCGCAATTCGCGCGTCGCCAGGTCGACGCCCGGGTCCTCCCCGTCACTGGCAAAGACCGCGATCTGGTCGTCGGGTACGCCCGCCGCGCGGAGAAGATCGAGAACCTCGCGAAGGTGGATGACGTGCGACTGATAATTACTCGCGCGCCGGCCACCTCCGTTGATCAGGACGGCATGGACGCGCGCCGGGTCGACCGATGTGTCGTCCCCGGTGGGAGGACGCACGTAGGGCGACGGCGTGGCGCACGAGCTTGCGAGCATCGTCGCCAGAACCAATCCGCCGACGAAAAGATGGACCCTGGACGGCATAGGCTCATTCCACTCTACCCGGAAGGAGGGCGCAACAGGCACGCTTTGCGGAGAGCCCACGCGGAACGTCCGCCCGCTGGGTCCAACGACGCCCGACCCGGGGCAGAGACGGTCCCGGCCACCCCATACCGGGCGCCGTCGACGCGCCACGCCGACGCCAACGCCCGGGCCCACGCCCACGCCCGGGCGGAACACCCGGGCCCGACGCAGTCGCCCACACGCGCGGGCGGCCTAGCGGTCGCGGAAGATGACGTCGATTTCCTTGATGACCTCGAAGGCTTCCGCGTAGGCCACGTTGATCTGGAAACCACGATAGCTCGCGCGACCACGCACGCCCTGCAGCCAGAGATCTCCGTGGTGTGCGTACTGCGACTCGTGCGCGCGGATGCTCTCGATCTTGCGGTGGATGTAGTCGGAGACGTCGACGAAGGACTGCGCCTTGAATCCGCCGGGGACGATCCCGCCGGGAATCGTCTGCTCGTACATCAGCACCGAGCAGCGGTTCTTTCGCGTCGCCGAGATGACGCCACGCGAGAGGTTGTTGTGGTCCTGATGGGAATCCTGGTCCCAATGGGTGTAGATCAGCTCCGGACCGACGTCCTTGAGGATGTCGTCGATCTGCCCCACCAGCCGGCGGTTGTACTCGAACTCGTCCGATTCGACGTCGAGAAACCGAAGGGCGCTGCCGAGAATCTCCGCGCCCCGTCGCGCTTCGTCGCGGCGCTGCTCGGTCTGGGACGGGACGGTCCCGATGACCATCGTCACCTCGTCGCCCTTGTCGACGTGCTTGGCGATCGTGCCCCCCATGCCGACCTCGAGATCGTCAGGGTGCGCCCCAAAGACGAGTACCTTCATTTTGCGCTCCTCATTTCAAAAAATCCTCGAGGACTACTTCGGCAGAATCGCAAAAAACCGTAATCGCCCATCCGGATGCCCCGCCCGACCCGCGGGGAGCCGGCCCCGGAACGGCGATCACGCCAGGGCAAACGCCCTAGGCTCCCGGGAACCGCCGACGGTACCCGGGCCCCCCATACAGCGCAAGCCGACCCAGGAGGCGCCCGGGGCCCGCCCCGGGGTGCTCCGTAGAGGCGCCGCTTCTTCCCGTGCGCTAGCCTGGAGGCAATGACGGCGGATGGCCCGCGCGCGGAATACGAACGCCGCCTCGAGAGGGAGAAGGCGGCAGCCATGGCTGCCGAATCGACCCACCGCCGCATCGGCCGCCTGCGTCTCGTGACCGCCCTCGTGGGCATCGGGGTCGCGTGGGCGGCCCTGGACCGGGCGTTCGTCCCGGCGGCATGGGTCCTGGTCCCTGGCGCGTTCTTCTTCGCCCTCGTCCTGCGACACGACCGCGTGAAGCGCCAACTCGACCGCACCCACCGGGTGAAGGCCCTCTACGAAGCCGGGCTCGCGCGCCTCGACGGCCGGTGGCAAGGCCATGGCGCCCGGGGCGACCACTTCGTCCCCGAACACCACCTCTACGCCGTCGACCTGGATCTCTTCGGGAAAGGATCCCTCTTCGAACTTCTCTCGCGCGCCCGTACCCGTCACGGCGAGCGCCGACTGGCCCAATGGCTTCTGCAGCCCGGGCAACCCGGGGAACTCCGCGAACGCCAGGAGGCGATCACGGAGCTTCGCGAGCGGCTGGACCTCCGGGAGGACCTCGCCGTCGCGGGGCGGAACCTGCGCGAGGCCGTCGACGCCGACCGGCTCGCCGCATGGGGAGGCCATCCGGCCGCAGTGCGATCGGTCGCGATTCCGAGCGTCGCCGCCCTGTGCTCGACCCTCACCGTCGTCACCTTTCTTCTCGGCGTCAACGGCGTCACCAACGGACTTCCCCTCGTTCTCGCCGTCGGCCTGCAGGGTGCCTTCTGGTGGTGGGCTCGCCCGAGAGTCGAGGAGGCTCTGCGTGGCGTAGACCGCGCCTCGAGTGATCTTGGCGTGCTCGCCGACCTCGTGGCACGACTCGAGGACGAAGCTCTGCACGCACCGCGCGGGCGGGCCCTGCGCGAGGCGCTCTCGACCCGGGGCACGCCGGCCTCGCACGCGATCCACTCGTTACGTCGCCGCCTCGAGATCCACGACGCCGCGCACAACCTTCTCTTCCTGCCGATCGCCATCGTGCTGCTCTGGCCCGTGCACGGCGCGTTCTGGGTGGATCGCTGGCGCCTTCGTTTCGGCAGCGCGGTCGAAACCTGGCTCGAGGCGATCGGCGAACTGGAGGCGCTCTCGTCGCTTGCCAGCCATGCCTTCGAACACCCGGAAGACACCTTCCCCGAGTTCGACTCCGCGGAAGCGGTCTTTGCGGCAAGAAATCTCGGACACCCGCTTCTGCCCGAAACCACCTGCGTCCGCAACGACGTTTCCTTCGGCGGGCAAACGCCCGCCCTCATCGCTTCCGGCTCCAATATGTCCGGCAAAACGACGTTGCTGCGGGCCGTGGGAACCAATGCCGTCCTCGCGCTCGCCGGAGCACCCGTCCGCGCCCGGCAACTGCGGATGTCCCGGTTTGAAATCGGGGCCTCGATCCGGACGCAGGACTCTCTGCTCGAAGGGCGGTCGCGCTTCCAGGCCGAAATCGATCGCATCCGGGATCTGATGGAACGGGCCGCGACGCATCCACCGCTCCTCTTTCTCCTCGACGAAGTCCTGGCCGGAACCAATTCGCACGACCGTCGGATCGGCGCCGTGGCCATTCTCCGGGGACTCCTCGACCGGGGCGCCGTCGGGCTGGCGACGACGCACGATCTCGCGCTCGCCGAAATCGATGCCGGAGACGGGCATCGGATCGAGAACGTCCACTTCGAGGATCACGTCGAGGACGGGGAGATGATCTTCGACTATCGCATGCGACCCGGGGTGGTCCGTCGGAGCAACGCGATCGCCCTGATGCGTGCCGTCGGCCTCCCGGTTTGAGCATCCGCCGGTCGCGGCGCGCGCTCACGCCTCGCCGGAGGGTGGAGGCGCCGCCGGTCGCAGAAGGCATCGACGCAAACCGGGATGGAGCAGCGGCAGCAGCAGCCCCGCGCCCAGCACCACGGCGGCAATCCAGAATGTCGGCGAACCGAAGTCGAGCAGGGTCGCTCCGAAAAGGGAATACGAGGCGGCCCGGATCAAGCCCCCGGCGGCGACGGCGACGAGCAATGGCACGATGCGCACCGAGGAGAAGCCGGCGGCCCAGAACACCGCCGTCATCGGGCCCGCCGGATAGGCGACGGTCGCGAAGACCAGCCAGGGCCCCGCGGATTCGACGTAACGATCGACGGTAGGGAAATTCTTCGAGAGGCGCGCTCGCACCCGCTCGCCACCGATCCCGCGCGCGAGAAAGAAGGTGAACGCCGCGGAACCAACGAGGCCCATGGCGCCGAGAAGGGTGCCCTCGAAGGCGCCGAAGAGCAGGCCGCCCGCCGTCAGAAGCAGCGCGGATGGCAGAAGCACGAACTGGCGTCCCGCGACCAGCAGCGTGAACGCGACCGGTGCGAACCAGCCCTGGGTGGCGACCCAGCGCTGCACCGCTTCCGGGTCGAGTTCGAGCCCGGCGCGCGCCCGCAGGATCTGTCCCACCCCCACCAGGAGTCCTCCCAGGAGAAGGAAAAGGAGCGTCTTGGCGCGCGTGCCGGTCACGGCCGGGCCCGCTCCGCGGGACGGGCCCGGTGACTCTGCACGATGGGTCGCACGACGGATCCTCCTCCAGGCCCGGACACCTAGACGACGCCCTCGGCCACGAGTTGCTCGAGTCGGGCCGGCGAAAGACCGAGCAGACCGCAGTAGATCTCCTCGTTGTGGGCTCCGAGCCGGGGTGCGCCGCTCCGGATTTCGCCCGGCGTGCGCGAAAGCCGCGGGTAGACCCCTTGCATGCGCACCTCGCCGACGACCGGATCGTCGACCGAAGCGAGGTCCCCGCGCGCTTCCACATGTGGATCCGCACAGATGTCCTCGACGGTCATGGAGCGTGCGTAGGGAACCTCATGAGCGGGCGCCCGCGCCTCGATCTCGTCCGCCGTGTGCTCGCGACACCAATCGGCGACGATGCCGTTGATTTCGTCGGCGTTCTGCACACGCGCCTGCAGGCTCGAAAAGCGCTCGTCTTCGAGAAGGTCCCGACGGCCGATCAACGCCGCCAGGCGCGGGAAGAGTCCATCTCCGGCGGCAATCAGACTCACGAACTGGCCATCGGCGGTCTCCCAATTGTCCAGCGGCGCCGAGTTCGCCAGCCGATTGCCGTGACGACCGCGCACGATCCCCAACCGATCGTAGGCGGCGATGGTGTGCTCGAGGATGCGCAGCACCGAGCCGTAGAGCGTGAGGTCGATCACCTGGCCGCCACGAGACCCGCCCTCGGCTCCGGCATCACGATGATAGAGGGCGACGAGCACGGAGAACGCGTTGAAGAGGCCCGTCAGATAATCCGAGATGATGATCCCCGGCCGCACCGGGGGCCGGTCCTCGTAGCCCGTGAGGTGGAGAAGTCCGCCCATGGCGATTCCATTGCGATCCAGACCCGGCCGCATCGCATAGGGACCGCTTTGTCCGTAGACACTCACCCGCGAGAGGACGAGCGCCGGATTCAGCTTCTCGATGACCTCCGGGCCGAGCCCCCACTTTTCGAGCGTACCGGGTTTGAAATTCTCGACCATCGCGTCGGAGCATTCGATCAGCCGACCGAGGAGCTCTCGCCCGGCGGGCTTGCGCAGATCGCACGTGACCGACTTCTTGTTGCGCCCCTCCACCGCCCACCACAGCGAGTATCCCTCCTCGAAGGGACCAATGCTGCGCATGAAGTCCCCCGTGCCGGGCTGCTCGACCTTGATCACCTCGGCCCCGAAGTCGGCCAACAGGGTCGCCGCGAAGGGAGCCCCGATGCGGGTTCCGACGTCGAGAATGCGCAGACCTTCGAGGGGCAGGGCGGCCATGGGACTCTCAGCGCGGCAGACCGAGGACGCGGCCGGCGATGATGTTGCGCTGCACCTCGTTCGTCCCAGCGAAGATCGAGGCAGCACGGTAGTAGAGGTAGGAGCGCACCAGACGCCCTCGCGCCACGGAATGGGGGCCACCGTCGAGAATTCCCGCTGGGCCCAGCACATCCATGACGACGTCGTGCATACGCTGGCTCATCTCGCTCCAGTACAGCTTGATGAAGGAACTCTCCGGCCCCAGCGGTTCGCCCCGGATCCGCCGGGTGAGCGTGCGCCAGTTGTGCCACTTCGCGATCTCGACCTCGATCGCCGCCTGCGCGATGCGACCGCGACGGGGGTCGTCGGGCGGCAGCGTCCGGGCGAGGCGGATCAAGTCGTCCAGAAGCATGCGATGGATGACGAGTTGCCGCGGCGAGGTGCCTCGCTCGTGCGCGAGCGTGGTCTGCGCGATCGACCAACCGTCGTGCAACGCACCGACGAGATTTTCCTTCGGCACGCGCACGTCGTTCAGGAAGACCTCGTTGAACTCCGAACTTCCCGTGAGCTGCCGGAGTGGGCGGACCTCGACGCCCGGACTGTGCATGTCGAGGATCATGTAGGAGATCCCGCGGGCCCGTTTCGCGTCGGGATCGGTTCGTGCGAGCAGGATGCCGAAATCGGAATATTGCGCCCAACTCGTCCAGACCTTCTGACCAGAGACGACGAAATGGTCTCCGTCCGGGATCGCCCTCGTCCGCAGGGATGTCAGGTCCGATCCGGCACCCGGTTCCGAGAAGAGTTGGCACCAGATGTCCTCCGCCGAAAGGATGCGCGACAGGAAACGCCGCCTCTGCTCCTCGGTCCCATGCGTCATGAGCGACGGTCCGACGAGATTGACGCCGATGCGGTTGATGACCTCCGGCGCTCGCGCGGCGGCCATCTCCTCCTGGAGAAGATAGTGCTCCTCGGGCCCGGCGCCACGCCCTCCGTACTCACTCGGCCAATGCGCCCCCACCCACCGGGCCTCCGCGAGTTGGGCCTGCCAATTGCGCAAAAAGGTGAACTCCTCCTCGAGCGTGGCGAACTCCTCGAAGGCGTCGGCCCCGTAGCCCGCGGGCACGTGCTCGGCGAGCCACCCGCGCAATTCCGCGCGAAACGCCTCCGCAGCCGGAGAAAACTCCAGGTCCATTCTTTGCGACTGTATCGGGCGAAGCCCGCGGACTGCAATCGGGAGCCAGCGGCCCGGAACCGGTCCGCCCCGACGGCGCAGCGCGCGATCGAGGAATTCCCGAAGGGGCTTTCCCGATTGATCCGCAAAGGGCATGATCGGGAGTCCGGGGGGACGCGACCGGGGCGGATGCCCGGGACGGATCGCCGGTGGCCAGGGAAAGGAACAAACTTCGTGACATATCCGAGATCACAGACCACCGGGAGGCGCTTCACCGCCTTCCTGCTCGCCCTGATGACCTGGGGCGCCGCCGCAACCGCCCACGCCCAGATCGCCCTCGCCCCCGACTCTAATCGCTACCTCATCCAACGCGAGGTCCCTCCCAACGAGCAGTGGGCCATCTCGTACAACTTCGAAGACGGCACCATGACCGGAAACGTCTTCAAGACCGACGGCGGTGAACCCTCGTTCATCTGGTGCGAATTCACCGACATCGTCTACGCCGAGAACCCCGCCGACAACGTCTACGTTCTCGACTGCTGGGGTGCCGATCGATGCACTGACGCACCATGCGACGACTCCCAATGGAGCCTGATCGCGACCGACATCTCGCTGCCCGCCAGCTTCGTTCTGCCGAACGGGACCCGTTCGACGTTCGGCGGCCAGGTCGAACCCATCTTCGCGGCAAAATGTGCAATCGACGCTTGCCATGATTCCAACGCGATGGCGGCTGGATTGGATCTCTCCGCGGAGGTCGCCTACGCCAACATCGTCCGCGTACCGTCGAACCAACAGCCCGACCAGAACCTCGTCACTCCCTTCGACGTCGGAGAGAGCTACCTCTCCGCCAAGATCACCGGTACCGGTGAGGGCGGCATGATGCCTCTGCATGGCATGCTGAGCCGCGGCGAGATCGAAGCCATCAAACGCTGGATCCTGGAGGGAGCCTCCGACAACTGATCGGGAGACCGCACGAGGGCAGCGTTCTCTCCCCGGCGTACGCCGCAGATCGTGCGAAAACGCCCGAAGTCGCGCAATCGCGAGCTTCTCGCGTAGTGAGAGGCCCGGGGCGGCAAGGGCTTACTGGCATCGGCTTTGCGTCCGCTGCAATGGCTGGGCTCAGACCATGAAGGCCAAAGATCCAAATGCCACAGGCTCGGCGTAGCACTCGCGATACGGTTTCCGGCCACCTCCTCCGCCTTCTCCTCACCGCCTTCCTCTGCTTCTGGCTTCCGTCCTCCGTAAGCCACGCCACCACGCTGACCGAGATCCTCGTCACCCCCGCGGGCGCGACGATGGCTCCCGGTGCGTTCCGGCAATTCTTCGCAACGGGCGTGTACAGCGACGGAAGCCGCCAGGACATCACGGCGGTCGCCGAGTGGACCACGGGCGACTCGTCGACCGCCCGCGTCAGCCAGGAGCCGGGGAGCCGTGGCCTGGTCGAGGCTCGCGACCCGGGCACGGTCGAGATCCGTGCCGCTCTGGTCTTCGGTGGGAACAAGATCAAAGGAGCGACGAAACTCGTCGTCGATGCCGGACCCATCGTCGCCCTCGAGACGCGCCCGAGCAGCAAGAATCTGGACGTGGGCCTACCCGTCCAGTTCAAGGCGCGCGCCACCTACGGCAACGGATACGTCGGTGACGTCACCGATCAGGTCGCCTGGTCTTCGAGCAACCCGTCGGTCGCGCGCGTCGGCCCCGACGGAGTCGTCCATCCCCTGCAGGTCACGGATTCCGTCATCATCCGGGCAACCCACCCGGGCACGGGCGTCTCGAACACGGACGAGGACGGGCAGACCCGCATCAAGGCGGCCATCGGGTACATCGCCTTCGATGAGGACCACCTGCTGCCCAATGTCACCATTCTCGGCGCCGGCATGATCGCATCGCTCGACGTCTACGCCTATCGGGTCGACGGCACGCGATCGAACATCACGCGCGACTGCGCGTTCGAAGTCTCTGGCGCCGCAGGAGTCGTCCGCTTCTATACCGACGGCGAGGTAGAGGGGCGCGAGGCCGGCGACGTCGAAGGACTTGCCAACGGCCTCGTCAGCGTGGGTGCGGTCGACCTCAAGCGAGGTTTCGCCACGACGGAGAACGCCGTCGTCGGCGTGTCGGGGGTTTTGGTCGAACTCGAAGTCACGCCCGACCCCTTCGAGGTCGCCGTAGGAGACCAGCGCACGACGAAGGTCTTCGGAAGATTGTCGACCGGCCTTTCGACGCCGGATCTTCGCAAGGTCGTGAATTGGTCGATCGGCGACCCGACGGTCGCCGTGGTCGGCACGACCAGCGAAGACTACGGCAAGGTAACCGGGGTCTCGGCCGGCGAGACGACCCTGTGGGCAACCGAGCCGAGCACGGGCGTCACGTCGGCTCCGGCAACCGTGACCGTCGAAGGCGCCATCAACCGTGTGGCCATCGAACCCGAGGAGATCGTTCTTGGCCGCGGGATGCGTCTGCCGATTCGCGCGTATGGCTACCGCGACGACGGCAGCCGCACCAACGTGACCGGCAGCGTGCAATGGAGCGTCCTTCCGGCTGGCGTGGCCACCGTGAACGCCGACGGTGTGATCGAAGCCCTCGCGGAAGGCACGGCACGACTGCAGGCGATCCGCGATGTCGGCGGGCCGAACCAGATCGTCTCCCCCGAGGCCGAGATCCGGGTGGGTGGCGAACTGGTTGCCCTGCGCGTCTCCCCCGGCCTCGTCAAGGTCGTCGTCGGAGAATCCCGCAAGGCGAGCGTTTTCGGAGAACTCCCTTCCGGCGAGCTCACCAGCACCCTGCGCGACGTCGTCTCGTGGTCGATCGCGGACACGAGCCTCGCCCTGGTCGGAAACGGCGTCGACATCCCCGACGCCCAGGACCCGCTCGACAACGGCGAGGTTCTCGGTCTGGTCGCCGGGCTCACGACCCTCGCGGCCCGCGAACCCAACAGCGGTCTCGTCTCGACCGAGGTCGACAATCTTCGCATCCAGGGAGATGTCCTCGCGGTCGAACTGGAGGACTCTGCCGGCGGCGTGGTCCCGGTAGATCGCACGGTGACCTTCAAGGCGCGCGCCACGTTCGCCGACGGCAGCAAGAGCGTCATCAACAATCGCTGCACCTGGAGCGTCGACGATCCGACGGTCGCCTACGTGGAAGACACCGTCCCGGGCAAGGGCAACGTCACGGGATTGCAGATCGGAGGGCGCACGGCGATTCGAATCTCCTGCGAGGGATTCACCGACGCTGCAAACATCGAGATCGCAGGCGACATCCGCTCTCTCGAGATGAACCCCCGGCGGTTCGACGGCAAGGCACAACGGGAACGGCAATTCCGGGTCGCCGCAACCTACGAGGGCGGGATCCGCGGGGAAGCGACGGAAATCGTGACGTGGAGTTCGACCGATCCCGCCGTCGCCTCGGTCGATGACACCCCGGGCAACAAGGGATTCGTGCGCTTTCTCGCCGACGGCGAAACCCTGATCGTCGCCATCTCCAACGACGGCCATGTCGCCACCGCCCGGGTCACGGTGACCGGCAGCATCATCCGTCTGCGGGTGGTCCCCAACACGAGGACGATCCGAGGCAGCGCGGGACGCAAGTTCAAGGTCATTTCCGAGACCAGCGACGGCGAGACCGCCGTGGTCACCCGTCGCGTGGTCTGGGAGACCAGCGATCCCGAAATCGTTCGCCTGAGCGACCGCGAGGGCGAGTTCGGCATCCTTCTCGGCGGCCGAAAGCGCGGCACCGCGACGGTCACCGCGACTCTCGACGGCCGGATCAGCGCCGATACCGAAATCACCGTCAACGCCCTGCTCTCCGGCCTCACCGTCCGCCCCGACCGACGACGCATCGAGGTCGGAAAACACCGGCAGGTGACCGCTCGCGGACATTTCGACGACGGGAGCAACAAGTCGATCACGCGCGAGGTGGAGTTCCTGAGCGACGACCCGACGATCGCACGAGTCGTGAGCTTCGGGCGGCGGCCTGGACGCGTGCTCGGCCTCAAGCCCGGGACGACCACGATCCGGGCCATCGACCCGACGACGGGGATCCCCTCGGGGAACGCAACCGTCATCGAAGTCGTCCTGCCCTGACGCTCCCGCCCCCCTCGCGTGCGGGCGACACCGCCGATTCGCTCGACACCCGCCGGGCACGGGGTTAGGCTCCGCCCCGCGCGCGCCATGGCCGAATCCGACCGCCATCCTCTCCGGACCACAAGACCGCGGTCCCTCCTGCTGGCCTGCCTGGCGCTTGGCGGTGTGGCGTCCTGCACGCCGCGCCCCGACCTGACCCTGCAGCCGGTGCTGCGCCTCGTGGAGCACCTCGAAGACCCCCTCGCCGCGACGCCCTCCCGCTGCTCGATTGCCGACGAATCGAGACCCGCTCTGGGGTGCGCCACCCGCTACGGCGTACTGAGCCGCACGATTCCCTTTCCCGAAGCGACCCTCCTCGAGGTACGCGCGCCGCTTCCCTCGGAGTTCGAGGGCAAGCCCATCCTGCTGCGGGCCGCCTTCCAGAGTCGGGAATTGGAGGGCTGGACGGAGATCCCACCGATCGTGATCGAGAAGGCGGGTGCCGCAGCAGACCTGGTGCTCCCCCTGCCCGCTTCGCTCGAGCGCGCCGATCAATTGCGCATCCGCGTCACCGGACAGCTCGTTCCCGAAGGAACCCGGACACATCGGACCCGGTCCCTAACCGTCCCCCGGGCGGCGTCTCTGCGCGTGGGTCTGGCTCTCGACCCGAGCGCCGTCGACGCGGGCGCGGGCGCGGCCCTCTTCCGGATCGTCGCCAGCGGGGATTTCGGTCGCCGCGAGATCCTGCGCGAAACCGTCGCTCCCGGGTCGCAGCGGCCGCGCTGGATCGATCGCCGCGTCGATCTCACGCCGCTCGCCGGGCGTGCGGCACACTTCGAATTCCAGGTCGGCCCGGTCTCGGAGGCCGCGACGGCGTGGACCCATGCGGTTTGGGGTAACCCCCAGATTCTCGAACCACGGCCCCGCGCGGGGCAACCCAACCTGGTCCTGGTCTCCCTCGACACCTTGCGCGGAGATTTCGTCGGCGCGCGATACGAGGGCCGGCCCCTCACGCCACGACTCGACGCGCGCGCGCGCGAAGGCGCTTCCTTCCGGCAGGCGCTCGCCCCCTACCCCTCGACCAGCGCATCACACACGACGTTGCTGACCAGCACCTATCCGGCCCAGCACAAGGTCCTGCACGCGAAATACCTCCTTCCGGCCTCGCCCCCGACGCTCGCCGAGATCCTGGCCGGACACGCCTTCGAGACCGCGGCGTTCACCGAAAACGCCATGCTCACGGCCGAATCGGGCTTTGATCGTGGCTTCGACGACTACTTCGAGAATCGTGGTCTCTCCATGTGGGACGCGCGCGGAGACGTGGAGCGAACACTCGACCGTGGACTCGCATGGATCCGCCGCCATCGGGACACCAAGTTCTTCCTCTTTCTCCACACCTACCAGGTCCATTCCCCCTACCAGCCGCCGCCCAAGCACGATGTGTTCCGGAGCACGCCCGGTCCCGGGGAGAAACCGCGATTCACACGCGCACGCGATCTCTATGCGGGCGAGGTCGTCTACACCGACGGGATCCTACGACGCTTGTTCGACACGCTCGAACGCCTCGGGCTCGACGACGACACCATCGTCGTCGTGACCGCCGATCATGGTGACGAGTTCGGCGAGCACGGTCGGATCGGTCACTCCCGCACCGTGTACGACGAAGTCCTGCGCGTCCCCCTGATCTTCTGGGGCCCCGGGCGGATCCCGGCGGGGCGGGTCGTGGACGACCAGGTCTCCCTGGTCGACATCGCGCCGACCCTCCTGGAGCTGCTGGAGCTTCCCGCCGTCGATACGTTGCAGGGAGAAAGCCTCGTGCCGAGCCTGCTTCGCGGGGCACCGGTGGCCGACCCGGTGCGCTTTGCCGAAGGCCCGGCGCTCGATCATCCCGACGGACGTCTCTTCTCCGCGCGCACCAGCCGCTACAAATGGATCGGTCGGGAGCACAGCGTCGACCCCGTCGAGATCTACGCCCTCGAGACCGACCCGCGCGAACAAAACGATCTCTCCGACGACCCCGAACTGCGCGCGCGCGGGCGCGCTCTCCTGCGCCGCTACCGGGAGCTCGACACCGCCGTGCCCGTCGACCCGAGAGAACGCCCGGTCGACGAACTCACCCGCGACAAACTCCGGGCGCTCGGCTACACGGACTGAGCGCAAAAGCCGCGCTCAATCGGTCCGGACGGCGAGGATGCGATCCTGCGCATCGACCAGTCCGTCGGGCACCCGCCCCGACCACGTGCCATGGGCGACGAACTGCGGCTGGAGTCCGCTCGACGCCAGGGTTTCGAGCACGAAGGCATCCTCGAAGGCAATGGCGGCGCAGGGGTTGTCCCGCTCCATCGCCCACGAGACCTCGTCGAACTCCTCGAGCGGCAGCGCCGACGCTCCCGCACGCACCCGCTCCCGGGTGACGTCGTCGAGCAGGAAATGCCAGGAGAGAAGCCGACCGCCGGGGACCAGGACGCGAGCGATTTCACGGACGTAGTGCTCGAAGCCCGGCCGGGTGAGGTGGGTGAAGACCGAGGGCAGGAAGACGACGTCGAAGGTGCCGGACTCGTAGGGGAAGAGATAGTCGGCATCGAAAAGCGAACCGTTCGGGTTGTAGTTCGTATTGCGGATGTCCGCGAAGCCGAACCGGACGTTCGGATAGCGGCGGCTCACGTGGTCGGAGGCCCAGTCGATCGACGGGCGGTGCAGATCGAAGCCCTCGTAGCCACCGCGCTCGCGAGAAAGGAACGGCGCGAGATAGCGCGCATTGCGGCCGCAACCGCACCCCGGTTCGAGGACCCGTTGATCGGATTGCAGCCGGGCGTACACGACCAGTTGCCAGAAATTCAGCAGCCCGACCGTCTGGAAGACATGCGCGTCTCCTCCGCCGACCCAATCGATCAATTCCTGTGGAGGCAACGGGATCCCGTCCGCGGCGAGCGCCCCCGAACGCACGGCACGCTCGGCCACGGAGGGATCGGAGCGACGCGCAAGAAGGACCTCGAGCGCGGCCGGGTCCGCCGGAGCCGCAACCTCGCGCGTCTGGGTCTGGAACCAGTTCTTCACCTTGTCTTCGTCGAGCGTGCCAGCCATCAGACATCTCCCTTCTGCGGCGATACGAAAAACGGCCAGAACCAGAACTCCTCGGGCTGCTCGCGGAGGACCGCCTCCATCTCTCCCGTCATCGCCTCCATCAACGAGGCGGCGTCAGGGGCATCGAACGGAGGCCGGCAATCCACCAGGATCCGCCCGTTGCGGTGAACCGACACCAGAAGTTGCATGTCGGCTCCCACCATCGTCGCCAGCCGAAAGATTCCCGAGGCGAGGACCACCGTCTCGCCGAAGAGGTCGACCCGATCCGCTCGCGAAACCACGTCGCCGGGAACGTCGACGGCGGCAAAGAGCGGACGTCCCGCGAGGAGATGGTCGCGCGCTTCGAGAATGGCGCCGGCATCCGTGTCGATGAAGGGCGAACCCGAAGACGCTTCCACCCACGCCACCTTCTCTGCCGCAAAGCGCGCCTTGGCGCCGGCCATGGGATTGTTCTCGCCGAGCTCCCGGGCGATGATGCGCCCCTCGGGCTCGTGGCAGGACCGCATCCCCAGAAACGCGAGCACCGGGCTGCCGGCGTGAAGCATGCCGTAGATCCGGGGCCGTCCGGCACGGCCGACGTCCCCCCGGATCTCGACGGGAATCCTGTCGGAGGCGGCCCCCCACATCAGGCGCGCCGCGTCCGCCTCCTCGAGCGCCTCGGAGAAGACGGCTCGTCGATAGACCCGTGCGGCCTCGGCCGCCGGAAGGCCGAGCCAACGCCGGATGCGCTCTTCGGCGACCCGGCGTCGCTCGGGGTCGCGGCGAAGCTCGACCCACGAGACCAGCGAGGCGAACGTGCGCCCGGCCACCCGGCTGCGGCTCGCCACCCGCAACAGCGGGCCGTACCGGAGCCGTTCCCAGGCCGTATCCTTCGGCTGCGCCGCCATCGCGTCCGCGCGCCGGCTGCGGCCGATCAGCCCGCCGTCGAGGGCGCCGCAGCGCGCTTCTGCGTCCGATTCCAACCGATCTCGGATCGGATCGAACGAAGGTAGCCGATGTTGCGGCTGCGCTGGTGGGGCGTGACGAACTCACTCGAGATGGAGAAGTGGTAACCAACCGCCTCTTCGGTCAATCGATAGGCGTCGTCGGTCTCCTCCATGGCCCCATGGCGAAGGAAGCGTTCGAGAAGCGTCTCCTGCTGCTCGCTCAGTGGAACCCGGAGAAGTTTCTTTGGAACCGACCACAGTTGACCGAGCCGGACCACGAAGTCGCGCTCCTGCCAGGTCGCGTCGTCGATCTCACACGCGCAACTCGCCGCCAATCCAATGTCGCGGGTACAAGCGGCGTAGTCGGCGAGATCTCGCGCGTTCATGTAGGCGTGGTCCGCGAGCGCTCCAACGGCGCCGGGACCCAGCGCAAGCAGATCGTGCGACGAGCTGTAGTGTCCATGGGCGTAGTGGGAAATGCCCTCGGGGATGTCCAGACGATTGAACTGTCCGAAGGTGTGGAAGGCGAAGCCGTTGTCGACCAGGATGCGGTAGGCACGTCGGTATTGGTCGAGCATGCGCTGCGGACCCGGCAGATCGAGCTTCCCCTTTTGCACGAGATCGTAGAGCGGCGCCGGTGGCACGATGTCGCATCGATGGATGTCGATGCAGGCGGCGCCGAGTTCCATCGAACGCAGGAGGTCCTCTTCCCACTCCTCGTCGGTCTGCCCCGGCAGTGCGTACATGAGATCCCAGACCAGGGGGAAGCCCAGGCGCTCGAGCTCCGCGTTGACTTCGAAGAGCCGCTCCTCGGACGAAACGAGGGCGAGCAGTTTTCGCAACCGCGGGTTCGACGTCTGCCATCCGAAGCTCACGCGATTCACGCCGAGCTCGCGGCAGATTTCCAGATTCGACCTCGTCATCGTGTCGAGGTGCATCTCGATGGTGTAGTCCCGCACCGACGAGAGATCGAAGAAACGCTGCAGATCGCCCAGGACCTCGCGAAGCTCGGCGTCGGGGAGCATGCTCGGCGTGCCGCCCCCGATGAAGACGTGTTCGATGGACAAATCGCGGACATAGGGCGAGGCCGCGAGGGCCTGCATCTCCCGACGCAACGCCTCGACGTAGGTCTGCATCACCGGGTCCGACCGCTTCACGACGTCGATGTTGTAGAAGCAGAACGTGCAGTGGTTCTTGCAGAAGGGCACGTGCAGATAGAGCACCGCCTTGCGTCCGCCCGCCGAACGCCCCAGGTTCCGCTCCAGAGATTTCCGACGCTCGCCCGTGATCGCATCGCTCTCCGTATTGACGTTCGGATAGTACAGGAACGGCATGTGTTGGACGCGATCGATGGGATAGAGATCCTCGACGGACACGATGTGCGTGATAGCAGATGGAGAACCCATGGGCGACTACCCCGAAAAGCCCTTCGAAGCCTTTCGCGTCGGAGATCGCGCGAGCGTGACCCGGACGTTCACCGCAGACGACGTCCGCCGCTTCGCCGAACTCTCCGGGGACGACCACCCGGCCCATCGCGACGGCGCCTATGCGCGCGCAAGCCGGTACGGACGTCCGGTCGTGCACGGCATGCTGACCGCCAGTCTCCTTTCGGCCGCCCATGCCCGCCTCCTCGGCACACCGGGTGCCCTCTCCCTGGAGCAGAACGTGAAGTTCCTCCGGCCCGTTTTCGTGGGCGACACCATCACCGCAACCTCCGAAGTCATCCGTCTCGTACCGGAGCAGCGGTGGCTGCGCTGTCGGACCACCTGCACCAACCAGAAGGGTGAAATCGTCCTGGTCGGCGACGCCCTCGAGGGAAAGTGATCCCGCGGCACCGGGGATTCGACGACCGGCGGAGCCCACCAACAGGGCGCGCTCCGCGCGTACTCTCGTTCAGTAGCGACGTCGCCAGATGACGTCGACGCTGCTCTCGCCCTCGGTCGACGACGCCCCCTGCAGGGTCACGTCGGGCGTGAGCGAATACTGGATCGTGACGGAGGATCCGACGAGGCCCTGCAGTTGACGGGTACTCCCTCCGCTCGGGCCGCCGAAATCACGCGCGACCGAAACGAAGAGGTCGTCCCCAAAGTACCGTCCCACGCCGATGGTACCCGCCGTGTCTCCCGTCGGCATGGAGAACGTCAGGCTCGCGAGCCCGAACGTATCGAGGACCGAGCGCTGCAATTCCGGCGCCACGTACGACGCGAGCAACGCAAGCGCCTGACTCTGGAGAATCTGCCCCTGCGAGTCGTCGAGTTGGGAAACCGGCTTCCCAAAGAGAATGACCGCGAGAATGTCGCTTTGGTCGAGTGGTGGATCGCTCGAGAGATTCAGACTGGGATGCTGGGTCGTACCGGTGATCCGGATGCGGACGGTGTACTCGCGGGCGCGATATTGCGCTTCGACGTCGAGATCGGGATCCGGCGGCGTCTTCCCGGCGAAGGTGACCCTGGCCCTCTGGATCTCGAAACGACGTCCCTGGAAGATGTACCACCCCTGACGCCCGCCGATGCCTCCCGAGATCCGGATCTCCTCCTCGGGATCCCGGTTCACGTAGACTTCCCCGTCGAGCCGGAGGTTCGCGTCGAACCGGCGCACGAATCCCGCATCGCCGAGCCCGACGGTGACCGCCACGGACGCGTCCTCGAAGAGGGGCCGTGATCCGTCGGACGGGGCGAGAACCGGTCCCCGCGGGCGAATGCCCCGGTCCTGCCTTTCGCCGCCGAACTCGGGAGGCACCCCCGATACCCAGGCGGCTTCCTCGTCGAAGCGACGCACGACCCGGATCGTCGGATCCGCCTCCGGCGCCCCGGACCCCGGAGCCACCGTTGGACGCAGTGTCGCCCGATCGACGTCGATCCGCCCCGCGAGGCGCGGCGACGCGGCCGGCCCCGCGAGAGAAAGCCGTCCGCTCACCCGAACATCCGCCTCGGCGCGGTGGACGACGCGCGCTTCGTCGAGGGCGAGCCAGAGAGCGAAGCGCGAGGGAAACCCACCGGAGAGACCGACGTCCCCTCCCCCGGTGATCGCACCACCATCGAGCGTCAATTCGCGCAGGAGGAGGCTCTGCGAATCGACGGCGAGACGCACCCGCCCGTCGCGGTGGGTTGCCCCCGTCGCGGCCACCGAAACCAGGAGATCCTGCACCGACACGTCTCCCTCAAAGACCGGATCTGCCAGCCCGCCCCGCACGTCGATGCGTGCAGAGGCGCGGCCATCGAGCCGGCGGACCGACCCACCGAGCAGCCCCCGGAAGCCGGCCATCGGCAGGTCCGCGGCACGCACGGTGATGCTCGCGGGACGGGTCAGCGAAAGAACCGGGGTCCGACGGCCCACCTCGATAGGCAACCGGCCTTCGAGATCGGCATAGGCGTCGGGGCCACCGAGCCGCGCCTGGAGACCCAGCGTTTCCCCGCGCGCCGTCGCCGTCGCTCGCAGACGCCCATAGGCCTGGCCGGCCGCAGCGAAATCATCGACCTCCAGTTCGAAGTCGATTTCGGGGCGCTGCGGCGCACCCGCGACGGCGAGTCGGGCCTCGAGCTGCCCCTGGCAGGATTCCCCGACGAGCCACAGTCCACAGAGCGCGCCGAGATCGACGCTCTCTGCCCCGATCTCGAAGTCGTTGCGTACCCCGGCTCCACTTGCGAGGCGGCCGCGCGCCTCGAGCGCACCCGGCCCCACGACGACGCGCGCTGCATCGACGTCGATCCGGTCGGCGCCCAGCCGGATCGATGCCGGTGCATCGACGGTCCACGCCGGACCGACCACCGGGCGGACCTCGAGCTGCGAGACCGAAAGTCGGGTCTGCGCCTCTGCGCTCTCGACGACCGCGGCGAGATCCAGACCCGCCCCACCCGCTCCGACGCTTGCGTCGACTTCGATGCGGTCGCGCACGGCGGCTTCGTTTGCGCCGGAAGCCGGCACGGCACGGGACCAGCGCGCACGCAGGACGGCGGGCCGCTCTTCGCGGCCGAAAACCCGGGCCACCGCCCCCTCGCCCTGCAGCGCCGCGTCGAGCGCGAGAACCGCGGCCCCCTGGCTTCCCCCGATGTGCGCGCCATCGATGCGGGCGGAAAACGTCCCATCGACGCCCGGGGCCTCGATGGACCCCACACTCGCCAGGGTCGCGGCGAGCCCGAGATCCTCCATCGTCCCCCAAAACGTGAGATCGGTCTGCACCACGCCGTAGGCGTCCACGAAGAGCGGCAGGCTGAGCGGCCCCCGCAACGTCCCGCCGACGGCCCGCTCGGCGGGGTCGCCCACCAGTTGCATCCAGCCCTCTGCTTCGAGATTGGTCCGGTCCGCGCCCACCCAGAATCGCTCGAGCCGGAGGATCTCGGGGGTGAGTTCCGCCCGCAGATCGGCTCCGTCGATGGGCAGTCCGCGCAAGCGTCCCCGACCGATGCCGACGGTGAGTCCAGCCGTCGGTGCATCGGCACCGGGGTCGGCGACCTCGAGCGCCAGGCGCGCTTCGAGGTCACTTCCCGCCAGATGACCGCCGAACACGCCGGTGGTGCCGGCGGGAGTCCGCAGACGCACCAGGCCCTCGGCACGGATCGGGGGGGGCGCCAGGAGCCCGAACCGACCCGTCGCAGACACACGCACGCTCTCGTCCGTCGTCGCCGCGGTGAGGCGAAGGGCGACGGCGCCGTCCTCGGTCTCCGCCAGGACTTCGGCCGCGCCCATCTCGATGTCGAAGAAACGGCCCTCGTCCAACTCGATGCGGCCATCCACGCGCTCGAGCGTGCCCGCCGCCAGACCGATCCCGAGCTCGCCGCGGGCGTCCAGGGAAGACACCGGCGCTTCGGTCCACCAGGGCCGAAGGTCGAGCGCCCGGGACTCGAAGGTGAGATCGATGCGCGTGGCGGCGTCCTGCGCATCCACCTCCGCCGTCGCCGCCAACCGGCCGTCGCCCGTGGCGAGATCCAACCCGATCCGGGGCCGTGTCACCCGCCCCTCCACCCGCACCTCGCCGCGCACCTGCGCCTCCGCGGTCGCCGTCGCCAGCAGACCCGCGAGATCTGCCGCCACCAGGGGTTCGAAGGCGAGCCGGGCCTGCACGCGAGGCTCCCCATCGAGCGAGACAGTCGCGTCCAGATCGACCTGCGATGCCTCCCCGACAGTGGCGGAGAGGGCCTCGATCGCCACGGTGGGGCGGCGTCTCCTGCCCAGATCCAGAGCGCCCTCCAGTTCGACGTCCACGACACGAAGCACCCGCGGGGCGAGTCCCTCCAGCCGGACACGCCCGCCCTGCATCGAGAACCGCACCCCGGCGATCCAACCCGGCAGAGCGACCTCCCCGCCTTCGCCGTCGCCCGCCAGACGCTCGATGTTCCAGGTCCCGTCGGTCTGCCGTTCCACGAAGAGTTCGACGTCGGTGAGTCGTGCCTCGATGGTCAGTCGCGGCGGCAGGAGACGGCCGAGCGCGATCTGCACGTCGACGGATCCGGCACGCACGATGGGTTCCCCGCCGCCGATCGAGACGCCGGCGAGCGTCAGGCCAGACGGCGACAAGGCACGCACGGCCGCGATCTCGACCGGCTCCTGCAAGGCCTCCTGCAAAAGCGCGGCGAGGTGCGGCCGCACCCACGCTCGCGTCGCCTCCCGCGGCAGGACGACGGCGAGGAACGCGACGCCCAGCGCCACCGCCGCAAGCACGGCCAACAGCCCCCGGCCAAACCACCGCACGAATGTCGGCCTCGTGCTCGTCAAAACTGCGGTCCGATCGTGAAGTTGACCTGGAACACCGAATCCCCGGGAGGATGGTCCAGGCCGAAGCCGAAGTCGATGGAAACCGGACCGACCGGAGTGGACGCCCGCAGGCCGGCCCCGACGCCCTTCTGGAAATTCTCCGGACGCACCGTCCAACCCGAAAGCTCGACGTCACCCGCATCGAGAAAAAGAACGGCCAGCACCGGGCCGAAGATCGGATAGAGCAATTCGGCCGTGCCCACCAGAACGGTACGGCCGCCCAGGGGGTCGTCGGAGCCCGACAACGGGCCCACCCGACGTCGCGCGTAGCCCCGGACCGGAAAGGCGGCGTTGCCGCCGGCGTAGAGTCGCGCCCACAGGGGAACCTGCGGCGTGTCGCCATAGGGGACGATCGATCCGCCCCGCAGCCCAAGGGACAAGACCAGATCCCAGGGAAGCGGATGGTAGTAGGCCGCCTGGCCGATCAGCCGGAAGAGGTCGAAATCGGCGCCCAGAGGGCCTCCCGAAAGTTCCGCGGCCAGCGCGACCCCGAATCCCCGGGTCGGGTTGGCCGCGTCATCGAAGGCGTGCCAACGCACACCCAGGCCGATCGTGCTCGTGAATCCGGCGTCCTGAAATTGATCGGCTGGCCCGAGGTCCTCGATGGTGGCCTGGGTGACCTGGGAAAGACTGTCGTAGCGAAAGGTGTAGTAGGTCGTTGCGGCGAGGACGTCGCTGATCCACCAATCGACCCGGGGTGTCAGGAGGATTCGATTGTCGAGGTAGGTCGACTCGTCCTGCTGCCCCAGATTGAAGGAGAGCGAGGCGACATCCCGCGCCGTCGGGACGTGTGGCTGCACGAAGGAGGCGTCGACCCAGCGGTTGATCTGCGAGATCTTGGCCGAGAAGCCGAGGCGACGGTTTCCTCCCAGGAAGTCGTAGTTCCACCAGGAGGCGAGACCGCGAATCCCGTCGTCGGTGCCATAGCCGACCCCGAGGCGGACCTCGTTGGGCGGGCCCTCGTGGAGCTCGATCGTGATGGGTACCTCCCCATCGTCGCCGACCGGGCCTTTTTCGAT
>JAPOLW010000896.1 GCA_029976905.1 bacterium
CCTCAGAGGCCTCTGCAAGCCCCTGTAGACAGCCGGTGGTAGATTGACATTGCCAGATTGAGGTTCAAAGCCCTTGCGGCTGTTCTGAACCCTGTTTACTGGATCGAGAGTCTCTGAATGAGCGACGCTTCCAAGGTCCAGAACGCCTACGGCGCTGAGCAGATTCAGGTGTTGGAGGGTCTTGAGCCCGTCCGCAAGCGCCCCGGCATGTACATCGGCTCCACGGGGCCGAGGGGTTTGCATCATCTCGTCTACGAGGTCGTCGACAACGCTGTGGACGAGGCCCTGGCGGGCCATTGCGATCGGATTGAAGTGGTCCTCGGTGAGGACGGATCCGCCCAGATCAGCGACAACGGCCGTGGCATCCCGACCGACGTGCATCCCCGCACCGGCAAGAGCGCTCTGGAAACGGTTCTGACCGTGCTGCACGCTGGTGGCAAATTCGGATCCGGTGGGTACAAGGTGTCCGGCGGTCTCCACGGTGTTGGTGTGTCCGTGGTCAATGCCCTGAGCGAATGGGTGGAGGTGACCGTGCGCCGTCAGGGTCAGGTGCATCGTCAGCGCTT
>JAPOLW010000897.1 GCA_029976905.1 bacterium
TTCGCGGCGCTGTGGGAACGCGTGTCGCGCTTGGAACGCGACGGCGTGAAAATGAACGCCGAGACGGATTCCGGCGCGCTCATGCTGTACAACGCGAAGCTTCTCGCGGAGGCGGTCGCGCCGCGCGTCGTCGCGCGAAAAACGCTCTCTTCTTCGGAAGCGTCAAACCTTTCGCGGTATCGATACCGCGGCTCCTCAGAGCTCTCCTTCTCCGGCTCCTCAGAGCTCATCCTTCTCCGGCTCCTCCGCGTCGAGGCCGGCGTCGACCGCCTCGGGCTCGGGCTCGGGCTCGGGCTCGGGCTCGGGTTCCTTCTTCTCGGGGATGGACGCGTCGATCTCCTCGTCGGTGAGCACGGGCGCGTCCGCGTCCACGCCCATGGTCTTGGTGACCAGCGAGAACAGGCGCCCCGCGAAGTCCTTGGGCGTGTCGAAGGAGAAGCCGCTCTCAAGCATCGCCGTCTCGAACATCACCACGGCGAGCTCCTTGGTCTCAGGAGACTCGGGGTCCTCCTCTGCTTTTTCGCGCAGCGCGCGCACGAGCGGGTGCCGCGGGTTGATCTCGAGC
>JAPOLW010000898.1 GCA_029976905.1 bacterium
ACACTCGCTACGTCCTGCTGGCCTCCCCCGACCCACACGCGACCCGGGATACCGTCCAATTCGCGAGCGACCTCGACGAATTCGGAATCGACATCGATGCCGTCGTCGTAAACCGCGTCCTGCGCCTCGCCGCCGAGGCCGCTCCGACCGTCGGCTACTCCAACGCCCCCGCCGGAGGCGACTGGTCGGCGACGCTCGCGCGCAACCTGGTGCTCTGCGCTCGCGACCTCGAGATGCTGCAGGACGCCCAACGACAGGTCATCGACGATCTACGCGTCGGCCTCGCCGAAGTCCGCGCCGCCCGGGCCGGAGGCGTCGGGACCGAACCCGTCTGGCTGGAATTGCCCGCCCTCTCGCCCGCTCCAACGACCCTGTCGCAGATCGAGCGTCTCGCGCGCGGCTTCGCTGCGCCCCCCGAACTCGCCGTCGAGTGGGGCTGACGGCCTAGGGGCCGCCAATCCCCGGGAGACGCCCGGACTCCGACGGCGTCGAACTCTCCGGGCCACCGCTATCAGGACTTCTGCGACGTCGCCCGACCGGGCGACCGCCGTCAGGACTTCTGCG
>JAPOLW010000899.1 GCA_029976905.1 bacterium
GATCTGACCAAAATTCAACGATGCCCCCTGCGCTCGGCTGCAGGGCATCATTGGTGGCGTTCAATCGTGCTTCGAGGCTATCAGGCAAGCGCGGAATGCGCTCTGGCTTGGGTAAATTCGGCCCATGGGCTGCCAGTAATACCATTGCTTCAACCAGCGACTCGACCACAAAGCTCTCGTTGGGATTATTAGGATTACTGAAGCGCAATGCGTAACACAGCTCAGAGACACGGTGCTCGACCTGGATGCGTGTATTCATCTCCATGAAGAAGTGCTTGTCCCGGTCAACGATGCACTCAAAGGTCGATACCGAGTCAAGCCCCACGGCCTCGCCAAATCGCGTCGCCTCTTCCTCCATCGCGTCGAGGGTTTTTATGTCCTGCGCGAGTACATCGGCCTCGGCGGACTCGCCAATTTTGCGGGCTCTTGCTTCGGCTCCTGCGAGTGACTCTCTCGTCACGGACACCTCAAGCAATTTCTGCTCATGCATTTGCAGTGAGCAATCCCTGCCTCCCAGCGTGATACACCAATCGCCGTTACCAATGACTTGTATCTCCTGGTGGC
>JAPOLW010000900.1 GCA_029976905.1 bacterium
GCCGGGTCAAGCTGAGCGTCGTCGAACGTGAATTTGACGTGATCATCAGAAGCGCCGACTCATGGGTCAACTCATGAGGTCGTCCGGACGTGCCACCGGCGCCCGCTCACCCCCACCCCCACGAGCCTACTACCTACGAGCTAGCCCACCTACTTACACACACCTACCAATCAAAAACACCCTCCTGCCCCTGAGACCTGCGCATGCGGTTCGTCCCGACGTCCCGACGTCCCGACGTGCCACCGCCACCGCTCACCCCCACGCCATCCTCCTCCTACCCATCCTACTCGACGGTGACGCTCTTGGCGAGGTTCCGTGGCTGATCGACGTTGTGACCCCGCTTCAGTGTCAGGTGGTACGACAAGAGCTGGAGCGGGATGATGTTCAATATCGGCTGCACCGCCGTGTCACTCCGAGGCACCCTAACGATCGGGTACTTCCCCTGGACAATTTCGGTCATCTCGGTGTCGTCATCGTTGGCGAGGATGATCAGCCGGGCGCTCCTGGCCATGAGCTGCTGGATGACGCCCTGCATCTTGTTGTGCATATCGGCGTCTTCC
>JAPOLW010000901.1 GCA_029976905.1 bacterium
GGAGATGTTGTTGTGTTGCGAGGAGGTGGCTCGGAGGCTCCACATCGAGCTCGGGTGCGCACATCGACCCATCATGCCGGCCGCCGCGGTGACGGCCGGGGCGTCGCCGCGCCTTGGGTCGCCCCGGTGGTACCCCGGGCGCGGCGCGATGCGAACCCAGCCGCGGGCGAGCGTCGTCGCGGCCCGGAGCTTCGTCGTCTCGGGGCGCCAACGAACGACGACGAATCGCCGCCCGCCGCGCCCCGCCCTCTTCGCCCCGGGCTTCACCGGCCGCCTCGCCCCGAGGGCATCGCGACTTCGCCTCGTGGCCGCCTCGGGCATCTCGGGGTCCGAGGCAGCGGACGAGATCTCGTCCTCGTCCTCGTCCTCATCCTCGTCCTCGTCCCCGTCCCCATCCTCGTCCTCGTCAGACGGCCATCCCCAGGCGGCGGAGCAAATGGAACAGCGACGACGCGAGGAGGACGCCGCGCGCGATCCGCTCGTCGAGGCGGAGCGCGCGCTCGAGGAACTCGGCGAAGAGCACGCCGCCGCCGCCGAGGATGCCGCCGAGGACGCCGTA
>JAPOLW010000902.1 GCA_029976905.1 bacterium
GGGCGCTGGCGTGCACACTAGGGCTGCACACGAGCGTCTCGAGGAGGAGATGCGCCCCATGCGCAAGCGCTTGGAGCGAGAACTGCGGGAGCAGCTGCTCCTGAGGCGCGAAAAGGAGGAGGGCCTCCTCGCGCTGCTGAGCGACCCGCTGGAGGCGTGGGACGAGGACGCCCACGCAAGGTGGAGGCGCGCACAATGCACAGAAGGACGAGCACGAGCGAGGCAAGGAGATCCAGGATGGTGACGTTGCCAATGTCCGCGACGTCGGGCGCGTCCGCGCCCAGCGCCCACGCGCCGACCACGGCCGCGAGGGCGGCGCCGACGACGAGCGCGAGCGGATCGCTGAGCACGCTGCCGGGGGGGACGCAGTTCGTGAGGGACGCGCTGAGCGCGGACTCGCCGGGGGAGGAGGTGCAGAGCAGGACTCCGGCGGCGGCGGCGGCGGCGGCGAAGCTCGAACCCGAGCCCGAGCCCGAGCCCGAGCCCGAGCCCGAGGGGGACGCGAGCTCGTGGTGGGGCGGCGGAGGCGATGCCGCGTCCGCGTTCGTGTCCGGGACGG
>JAPOLW010000903.1 GCA_029976905.1 bacterium
TTCGTGTTCCTCTAGTGGGTTGATCGTGAAACAACGCCGCACCCCAGCAGAACAAGTCAATCAAGTAGCCAGTGTGGCACACGCGCTGAGGAGTCACGCTCGGTATTGTGGTCGCCGTGCTCGTCGTGCTCGTTGTGGTCGTCGTTGTGGTTGTCGTGGTCGAAGTGGTGGTCGGCGCAGGCACAGGCTCGGGCGCCAAAGCGGGTGTTGTAGTAGTCGTCGTCGGTGGCGGCGGTGGCGGCGGTGGCGGCGGTGGCGGTGGCGGCGACGGCGCCACGGTAGGCGTCGGCGTCGGCGTCGGCGTCGGCGTCGGCGTCTGAGGCGCCACCATGCCCTCTAGGAGCTGGGACGTGGTGGCGTATCCGTCACCGCGATCGATCCCAATCAGCGTCACTTGGTAGTCGCGGATCTTTCGCGTCGTATCGACGAGATTGAGAGCCATGTTGTTGCCCGCTTCGTCAAGCTTGTACGCCAGTTCGAACCGCCCGCCAGGCACCATCTTCAGCACGGCGTACCCGTTGCGACGGCAAGCGGGAATGTCACGCAAGCAGTGCACA
>JAPOLW010000904.1 GCA_029976905.1 bacterium
GATCCATCGCGGACGCGGCGCTCGGCTCGGGCGCCGGCGCCGGCGTCACCGGCACAACCTTCGCGGTGGGGAATGTCGTGGGCACCGAGTTCACGGACACACCGTGGAACGCGGGGTAGGCTATAGACGCGAGCTGCGCGAGCTGCTGCTGCAGCTGCATACCCGCCAGGAGACACGCGTGGTCGGCAAAGGCGCGCGCGCCGCGCACGCTCCCCTCGCCGTCGGCGGCGCCTTGATGGGCAGCAGCGAAAAGATATAGAACGTCTGAAACTGCACCGCCACCTTCCGCTTGCTCAACGGCGTCAACGTCGCCTCCACCGCAGAGAAAAACGGCCACGTCTCCTGGTTCCTCGCCTCCAACTTCTCGGCCCGAATCGTCTGATAGATCGGCCCGTTCGCTCGCAGGAAGAACGGCCGTGCCGTACCCAGTATCGACGCGCTCGTCGTATACTCCAACAGCCACCGCGCAGACAGCGCCGGGCCCAGCACGTCCGAATCCTTCGTGGGATTCAGACGCTCCAGCTGCCGGGCAATCGCGTCGATCGACTGTTTCTCT
>JAPOLW010000905.1 GCA_029976905.1 bacterium
ATCGACAACGCCAACGATCTGCACGCGCTCGGCGCGCTCGCGCCGCTCCTCTCCGTCGCGCTGGACGTCCACGGCGACGCGCCCGACGCCGTCGCCGCGGGCGCGCTGGGCGTGCTCGCCGTCGCGCTCAGCAACAACGAGAAGGTGGCGGACCTCGTGCACAGCTGGCGCGCGGGGGACGGCTCCGCGGGCGACAGGCACGGCGTCGTACACGGCGCGGGGAATGTGCCGTGCGCCTCCGCCGAGCCGCGCACCGCGCGCGCGAGCGTCGCGGGAAACGCGAACGCGGAGGACATCGCGAAGACGAGTCCTTCGTCCGGGCCGCACGGAGCCGCGCGTGCGTGAGTGCGAGGCAGAGCAGGGATAGGGTTGATTTCGGAGTTGACGAGATCGCGTCTCGTCGTCGCCCTCGGAGAACTCGACGCCTTTTTACGAGAAAGTTGTCATCACCTCAGTCACACCTCCGCGCAACATGACACGCATCTCGAGCGCGCTCCGCGCGGCCGTCTCGGTCGCGCGTCACAGCAAAACACGCGGCGCACGCGGGTGGCGCGCC